>JBAYOZ010000177.1:0-4246 GCA_041677965.1 Pusillimonas sp. | reverse complement strand
TCTTTCTATGACACTTGCGATTATTGCCGTAATTTTTGGTCTGGCCCTTCTGGTCTGGAGCGCCGATCGTTTCGTTGAAGGGTCTGCTTCAACAGCCCGCCATTTTGGTATGCCACCACTGCTGATTGGCATGGTTATCGTGGGGTTTGGTACGTCAGCCCCCGAAATGGTGGTGTCGGCATTGGCCGCATCGCAAGGCAATCCGGGCATTGCACTGGGTAATGCCTATGGCTCGAACATTACCAACATTGCCCTGATTCTTGGGGTTACTGCACTGATCAGTCCGATCATGGTTCACTCGCAGGTACTGCGCAAGGAATTGAGCATTCTGGCGCTGGTCACGGGCCTGGCCGCCTGGCAGATCTATGACGGTGAAATTACCCGCCTTGATGCGGGCGTGCTGCTGGTGGTGTTCTTTGTCCTGATGGGCTGGACCATCTGGCAAGGCATGCAAAAGAAAGAAGATGCGCTGGGCACTGAAATGGATCATGAGCTTGATCTGCACGTAATGCCCATTCGGAATGCCGTCATTTGGCTGATTGTTGGCTTGCTGCTGTTGGTCCTGAGCTCTCGTATTCTGGTGTGGGGGGCCGTGGAAATTGCACAGGCCTTTGGCGTCAGCGACCTGATCATCGGCCTGACCATTGTTGCAGTGGGAACCTCCCTGCCCGAACTGGCCTCATCAATTATTGCAGCGCGCCGGGGCGAGCATGACATTGCCCTGGGCAATATTCTGGGTTCTAATCTTTTCAATACCCTGGCGGTCGTGGGCATTGCGGGGATGATTCACCCCATGGCGGTGGGGCCCGAAGTGTTCAGCCGTGACCTTATGGTCATGGCGGTGCTGACCCTGTCGTTGTTCATTTTTGGCTATGGCTTTCGCGGCCAGGGCCGTATCAACCGTATTGAAGGCACCGTGCTGGTCGCAAGCTATATTGCCTACACCGTTTACCTGATCAGCACGGTTTTTAGCGGTTAAAGCCCCACCACCGCCCTAACCGCCCCGGGATATACTCAGGGCTGTTCGGTCGGCAGACACGGCGTTTCTTTTTGCTGCCCTCCCTTCAAACACATGTTGAAAAGGACACTCAATGAGCACTTGTGGAACGAAAGGCCTGATAGCGGCAGGTATTGTTTTAGCCGCCGGCCTGGCTTTGGGCGGCTGGCAAGTCGGCCAGGGCCTTGAGCGTTTTCGTACGGCCGAACGCACCGTGACCGTCAAAGGGCTGGCCGAGATGAATGTGGCCGCCGATTACGCCACCTGGTCCCTGACTTTTCGCCGGGCAGGCGATGTTTTTAACGATGTTCAACAGGCGCTGTCGGCCGATCGCGAGAAAGTTCAGGTCTTCCTCAAAGGGCTGGGCTTCACCCCCGAAGAAATGGAAACCCGCCCGTTACAGGTCCAGGACGTTCTATCGCGCGAGTATGCCTCGCCCGACAATCCGTTTCGTTATACCGGTCAAGGCCAGGTTATTGTCAAGTCTGCACGGGTTGACGCCATTGCCAGCGCCGCGCTGGCCATCGACCCCCTGATCCAGCAAGGCGTGGTCATTGAAGGGGGCAGCGGCCCGCAATATCAGTTACGCGCCTTCAACGAAGCCAAGGCCCCTCTGCTGGCCGAAGCTACCCGCAATGCACAAGAGCAAGCCAGCCGGTTCGCGGCCGATGCCGGTGCCGGCCTGGGTCGTTTGCAAAAGGCCAACCAGGGCGTCATCCAGATTTTCGGCGAAGGATCCGACTACGATGACACCTCGTCGCGCATCAAGCGCCTGCGTGTCGTCAGTACCTTCGAGTACCAACTTGACTGATCGCTTCGGGTCAGGCCCGCAACCGACCAGGCTGATGCGCCGGAAGACAAGCGTTACTTCCATTCACGCCGGTGGGCGGCACGCCACGCGGCGCGATCTGCTCAAGATTGGCGCCTTGGGGCTGCTGGTACCGGCCTGGCTGACCGGGTGCGGTGACAGTAGCTCGAATTCAGGCAACGGTGACGCAACACCAGACTACAGTGCCACCATTGCCGATGCCCGCATCGCCATCCAGAATGCCCTGTCTGGTTCAGAAACCCCTTCAATCTCGGTCGCCCTGGTCGGGCGTGACCGGATTATCTGGGCTGAATCGTTCGGCACGATCAATAAAGCCACAAACACCACGGCCAGCACCGAAACCCTGTTCTGCATCGGCTCGTGCAGCAAGATGCTGGCCACCCTGGCGGTGATGATGCTGTCCGACCGTGGCCTGGTCAGGCTGGACGAACCGCTGGCAACGTATTTGCCCGGGTTCAAAATGGCATCGCCTGACTACGCCCGTATCACCGTGCGCATGTTGCTCAACCACTCATCCGGCTTCCCCGGGTTTGATTTCAGAGGGGCCATTGGCACAGCGCCCCGCACTGATTACGCTGAACAGGTCATGCAGACGCTGGCCAATGCGCGGTTAAAACATGCGCCCGGCGAAATGTCCGTCTATTGTAACGATGGCTTCACGCTGGCTGAGCTTCTGGTGCAGGCGGTCACCGGCCAGGGCTATCCACAGTTCGTCACCCAGAACATCCTGCTGCCGCTGGGCATGACGCGCAGCCGCTACGCAACCGAACCCTTTGCAGACGGCAGCTTCGCTCCCGGCTACGATGGCGATACGCAACTGCCGCAGGAATTCCCCAATATCTACGGCTCGGGCGGACTGTACTCCACACCGTCCGAAATGGCTTCACTGGCCCGTATGCTGCTGAACCAGGGCGTTTTTGACGGCAAGCAACTGCTGTCGACGTCATCCATTGCAGAGATGGCACGCAATCAAACCCTTACCCAGCCGCTTCAACCAGTCGTCATAACCGATGGTTACGGGCTGGGGTGGGATGGCGTGCGCCAGGACGGGCTGGCCGCCGCCGGCGTCACGGCCTGGCACAAGAATGGCGGCACCTTCGTCTATGGCAGTGACTTCTTTGTGTTGCCTGACGAAGGGCTGGCACTGATGATCACCGGAACCTCCACCGCCTACCGTCCCGGCATGCTGGCCGAACGCATTTTGCTGCAGGCGCTGGTCGAGCGCGGCCGTCTGGCTGCCCTGCCCCAGCCACTAAGCACCATATCCACCCCGGCAGCAACCGCAAGCAGCACGGTACCGGTTGCACCAATGGCCGGCATTTATGCCGCAGCCGACAGCATCTACCGCTTGCAGACACGGGCCGACGGCACCGTCGCCATGTCGAACTATGCTGACGGCCTCTGGAGTGACGATGCCACTATCCTGAAAATGCGCAACGACGGCTTTTTTTCAAGTGATACAGAGCCCCTTGTCAGTTACCGATCGGTGCTGGCGCAGGGCCAGCACTACCTGACCCGACGCACGCCCAACGGCATGGGTCATTACCTTCGTGAGCTGCCCTGGCTGCAGAAGCTTGACGCCAAGGCACCCCTGTCGGCAGCCTGGGAAAACCGGCTTGGGCGTCGCTGGCTTATCGTCAATGAACCCGCCTCGTCGTGGCTGATGATGTATGCCAGCCCTGCCCTTACGCTGTCGAGCGTTCCGGGCTTGCCAGGTTTTGTCGTGACCAATGCCGACGTCAAAGGCAAAGAAAACCAGATTGCCGACGCATCGACCAGTGACCGTGCTGCCCGCATGAGCCTGAAAATACCCTTCGCATTTGGCCGCGACCTGGACGATCTGGAGATCTTTCCCCGCGCTGGCGAAGAATGGGTGCGTGTAGGCAGCGGCGTATTTCGCCCAGCCAGCTCAGTGGCTCCACTCGCGGCGGGTGACACCCTGGTGTCCATCGGCACCGAGGGCTATGCCGAGTGGCGTTCGGTTGCGGCCAGCACCACCGCACAAACCATCACCCTGTCGGGCGCCACCGCCTGGAAACTCTACGATAGCGGGTACAACCTGTTATCTGGTGGTGACGGCCCAGACATGGCGCAACTGCCAGCGCACGATAGCCCGTTCTACGTGCTGGTGTATGGCAACCCGAATGCCGTTATCAGGGTCAGGTTCGAGGTGTAAAGAATGCGGCCGTCCCGCTACCCGCCTGCCGCTCAAATTGCTTCAAAGGCAATGACTTTTGGGTTTTCAGCTGTTTCAGCTGGTTCAGATCAAAATCGACATAATTGATGGAACCGTAGCTGCGCACGTAAAATGTGCGTCGATCCAAGTCGGACAAGGCCGTCCATGATGTGTATTCCGACGTGTACAGGGGCTCGCCCGTAACCGCCGGGGCCGCAATGTTCTCGATGGTTTCTTCAAAACG
>JBAYOZ010000176.1:0-4264 GCA_041677965.1 Pusillimonas sp. | reverse complement strand
CGCATGCTCAAGGCCACAGGCGTCGCCAGCAAAGGTTTCTACTTGATCCCCGAATGGACTGCCGATGGTGACAATGCCGCCAACAAGCAGTTCGTCGAGGCCTTCCAGAAAGAATACGGCCGTCGTCCAACTGTCTATGCAGCAACGTCATACGACACCGGCCGCCTGATGGCTTCGGCCCTGAAAGCCGTTGGTGGTGACGTCAAAGGCAAAGAAGACCAGTTCCGCGATGCCCTGCGCAAGGCAGACTTCGAAAGCGTGCGTGGCAACTTCAAGTTTGCAGCCAACCATCACCCCATTCAAGACTGGTTCCTGGTACGTGTGGAACCCAACGAAAAAGGTGAACTTGACTACAAATTCGTCGAGACCATCGTGAAAGATCACGTTGATCCTTACGTTGCTGAATGCAAAATGAACTAAGCCGTAACTGAACTGTAAGAAATTGTCGGTATTCCCCGCGAAAAGCTTGAAGGTTAAAGTGTTTGTGTTTACAGTAGCGAAAAACTGAATACATCTACTGTTGTCGCACATGTCAATCAGGCAGCGGGGGTACCGGCAACGCGTGTTGTCTGTATCCCTTTTTTGGTCTTGGTGCATATGCACCGTGTTGCGTCAGCAGATTCAGTATGAAGACCAGCGGGTGGCTGTCGTGTAGTTGCTGCACAGCCTTCGGCGTAAATGGAAAGTTCCCATGTATATGTTCATAGAGCAGGCCATGAATGGCTTGCAGTACAGTGCCCTGTTGTTCCTGCTGTCAGCGGGCCTGACCCTGATTTTCGGCATCATGAATGTCGTTAATCTGGCGCACGGCTCGTTTTATATGGTGGGGGCATTTTGTGCAGCCTCGGCGGTTGCCATCACCGGTTCGTTTTCGGTAGCCATTCTGGCGGCGCTGGTCGGTGCTGCGGTTTATGGTCTTATCGTTGAAAAACTTATTATCAGTCGCCTCTATCACCGCGATCACCTTGATCAGGTACTGGCGACGCTGGGCGTCATTTTCTTCACCAATGCACTGGTTACCCTGGTGTTTGGTCGCAGTCCGCCTTTTGTCGATATTCCTCCCCTGCTGTCGGGCTCGGTGCAGATCTTGCCGGGTCTTAATTACCCCATCATGCGTCTGGCGTTCATTGGCGCCGGTGTACTGGTTGCCATCGGTCTGTGGCTGCTTATCTCGCGCACCCGTGTCGGCATGCTTGTGCGTGCAGGGGCCGATGACGCTGAAACTGTCGATGCGCTGGGCATCAATATCAGCCGTCTGTTCACCATGGTGTTTACGCTGGGTGCGCTACTGGGCGGTTTCGCCGGCGTCATGGGTGCGCCCTTGCTGGCGGTTGAAATTGGCATGGGCGAAAAAATCCTGATCACAACGCTGGTGGTTATTGTGGTGGGTGGTGTTGGCTCGGTCCGTGGTGCGCTTGTGGGCTCTCTGCTGGTGGGCCTGGTCGACTCGTTCGGCCGCGCGTATATCCCCATTGGCATGTCACAGTTGCTGCCGCCCGAATACAGCGACTCGGTCAGCTCCAGCCTGGTTTCGGCCAGTATTTACATTCTTATGGCGATCGTCCTGCTGGTGAAACCCCGTGGGCTGGTTCCTGCTCAAAGGTAAACAGACAATGACTCGCAAATATATTGTTGTCGGCATAATTTTTGCCCTGCTGATTCTGGTGCCGCCTATTGCCAACGTCACCGACGATACCTTTCTGGTCAGCATGGTCACCCGGTTTGTCATTTATGCGCTGGCTGCTGTCAGCCTTGACCTGATCCTGGGGTATGGTGCCCTGGTCAGTTTCGGCCACGCCGCGTTCTTTGGTATTGGGGGCTATGTGGTGGCCATTGTGGGTTTCCACATGGATATGGGTGATACCCTGTTTGGCTGGGCCGGCAGCAACTCGGCGCTGGTGATCTGGCCTCTGGCCATGATCATGTCAGCCGTGGTGGGCGCTGTCATGGGGGCCTTGTCGCTGCGCACCAGTGGCATCCAGTTCATCATGATCACGCTGGCATTCGCGCAAATGCTGTACTTCGTCCTGGTGGGTCTGGTGCAGTACGGTGGCGATGATGGTTTGTCCATCACCAACCGCAACCTCATTCCGGGCCTTGATGTCGATGACAACACAACGTTTTACTACGTCTGCCTGGTTCTGCTGACGGTCTGGGTGCTGGTTTGCCGCCGTATCGTCAACTCACCCTTTGGCATGGTGCTGCGCGGGTTCAAGCAAAACGAACGCCGTAACGTGAACCTGGGTTATGCCCCGATGCCCTACAAGCTGTCTGCCTTTGTCATTTCGGCGGCCGGTACGGGCCTGGCTGGTGTGCTGTGGGCCAACTATGCGCTGTATGCCAGCCCCGACATGGCATCGTGGCTGAAGTCGGGCGAGCTGATGGCCATGATCATTCTTGGCGGCATGGGCACCATTTTTGGTCCCATTATCGGCGCGGCGGTCTTCCTTGGGCTCGAGCAAATCCTTACGGCCTGGACAGAACACTGGATGCTGTTCCTGGGCCCGGTCCTGATTCTGGTGGTTCTCTTTAGCCGCCGTGGCATTTTTGGCTGGTTGGTCGGAGGACGCAACAATGACTGATAAAAAACCCAAACTCGAAATCCGCAACCTGCGTAAAAGCTTTGGTGCCCTGGCCGCAACCGACGATGTCAACCTGACGGTCTACGCCGATGAAATCCACGCCCTGATTGGTCCGAATGGAGCAGGTAAAACCACACTGATCTCGCAGATCAGCGGCGAGATCATGCCCGACTCCGGCCAGATCCTGCTCGATGGCAAAGATATCACCCGGGTGCCGCCGCACCAGCGTGCCGCTGTCGGCCTGGCTCGCTCGTTCCAGATCAGCCAGCTGTATCACGATTTTACGGTTGAAGATAACGTCGCCATGGCGGTGCAGGCGGGTACCAGCAAGCGGTTCAGCCTGTGGCGCAATGCCCGCAAAGACGAATCGTTGCGCAAGCCGGCCCGCGAGGCGCTGGCCAAAGTCGGTCTTGAGCATCGTGCAAATGACCTTGTGTCGTCGCTGGCCCACGGTGAAAAGCGTCAGCTTGAACTGGCCATTGCACTGTCACTGAATGCCCCTGTGTTGTTGCTTGACGAGCCAATGGCAGGGTTGGGGGCCGAAGAATCAATGCTCATGAAGGACATTCTTCAGGGCCTGAAAGGTCAGTACGCCATGCTGCTGGTCGAACACGATATGGACATCGTTTTCGCACTGGCCGACCGCGTGACGGTCCTGGTTTATGGTCACCCCATTTTCACCGGCACTCCCGACGAAGTCCGTGACCACCCCGACGTGCGCGACGCTTATCTTGGAAATGAATAATGCTGAAAGCTGAAAAAATTGAATCGGGTTATGGTCAGAGCAAGGTGCTGTTTGGCCTTGATCTCGAAATCCCGTCGAAAACGGTGGTGTCCCTGATTGGCCGTAACGGTATGGGTAAAACCACCACAGTACGTACCATTATGGGCATGCTGCCTCTGCAGGCGGGTACCCTGCGTCTGGGTGATGAGGTCATCAATGGCTACCGGCCACACCAGATTGCCCGCCTGGGTTGTGGTCTGGTGCCTGAAGGCCGTCATGTGTTTGCGTCGTTAAGCGTCTACGAGAACCTTTACGCCACGGCCCGCAACGACAGCAACGGCCAATGGACGATTGACGCTGTTTATGAACTGTTCCCCCGTCTGCACGAGCGTCGTGCGCAATCGGCCCGTACACTGTCTGGCGGTGAGCAGCAAATGCTGGCCATTGGCCGGGCCTTGCTGACCAACCCGCGCCTGTTGATTCTCGACGAGGCAACTGAAGGTTTGGCCCCGGTCATTCGTCAGGAAATCTGGGCATGTCTGAACCGTCTCAAGCGCGAAGGCCAGACTATCTTGCTGATTGATAAAAACCTGAAAGAAATGCAGCATCTGGTCGATCGTCACCACATTATTGAAAAGGGGCGCATTGTCTGGAACGGTACGTCAGATGAATTGCTGGCGCAGCCTGATCTGGTGAACCAGTATCTGGGGGTTTAACCGGAAGGCGCAAGGGTATCGGTGCTTGGCTTGGTCAGGCCTTCCGTTATTATCCGCAGGGTGGTGACAGCGATTTTGGGCCGTTAAAGCTGGGAGTTTTCCGGTTTTAACGGCTTTTGTGTTTTTGCAACCTGTGCGTTTTCATTTGTGCGGGGCTGGCGCATGGCATGGCTGACAGGCCTGACCTGATGGCGTGGACGGACCACGCGGAACATGGGCCATTGTTGGCTTCAGGCTTCAGG
>JBAYOZ010000175.1:0-4266 GCA_041677965.1 Pusillimonas sp. | reverse complement strand
CCTGGGCATAGTTGCACTCTTCAAGCATCTTGAAAGCGGCAACATGGCCTTTGGGGAAACCAAGCATTTCAAAGTCGGGGAAAATTGGCTCTTCGGCGGCGGGGCCCATATAGGCCCAGATAACGCCGGCAGCTTCACGGGCCGGGTAGGCCTTGGCGCGAACCTTGCCCACCATGCTGAAGCCGGGAGGCTCGGCCGGGGTATCGACACACTCGCCGTTTACATCAAATTTCCAGCCGTGATACAGGCAGCGCACGCCATTTTCAGCGTTCACACCCAAGGCCAGCGAGGCACGACGATGAGGACAGGCCTCTTCCATGACGCCGACGACACCATCAGTGTTACGGAACGCAATCAGGTCTTCACCCAGCAAACGGAAGCGACGCGGCGCCCCGTCAGGTTCAGCGACTTCTTCGGACAGCAGGGCAGGAATCCAGAATCGACGCATCAGGTCGCCCAATGGCGTGCCGGCATCGGTTTGGGTCAAAATATCGTTGTCTTCTCTTGAAAGCATTGTTTCCTCCGTGTAACTAATTCAAATTTCCGTACTGCCTTAAGTGGCAGACACCCTGCTTGCCAATTGGCGCAGCGCTAACGCCGCCAATGTGTTATCAAGGTCTATACCCACGATGTCGTGAATACGCATGACCTCATCTTTGATTTCGAGCCAGAAGGCCAGTTTTTCGGGCGCTGCCCGCGTATGCTGCAGTTCCATCACGTTGATTGAAACCGCGCGCCAGAGCTCATCCATTTCGGCTTCGCGATAGACCAGCTGGATATCCTCGACGGACTGATCAACACGATCGGCCAAAGCCAGCAACGTTTCAGGGCGGCAGTCAAAAACGTCGTGCAACACATCGGCACGGACATCTGACAAGGCAACCAGGCTTTCCATACTCGTACTCCTTCAGCGAACCGGGCTTAACGCCCTTTGACGCCATACTGATTGGCGGGCAGATCAAGCAAGGCACGACCGTAAGAGGTCATGGAACTGTCCCAGGTAAAGGCGATGTGCTGGGCGGCCGAATTGACATCGCGCCAGAACCGCTGGATTTCGGAATTGTTGTAAATGCCGCTGCCACCGCCCGCCTCAAACAGGCGCGTCGCGGCATAGCGCGATGTTTGTGCGGCCCATGCCCAGTTGGCGCTGATTCGCGAACACTTCACCGGAGTCATTGCAGAGGCGTCCGCAATGCTGTCGCAATAATCGGCATCGGCAACCACCAGTGCCAGCGCGGCATCAATATCTGTGGCTGCAGCGGCCAAACGCTCGAACGTTGCAGACTGTTCGGCCTGTTGCTGCGGGTTGAAACTCTGGACACGACCCTTCAGGCCATCAATGAACGCCTGCAAGGCACCACGCGCCATACCCATGGGTGCACCGATCAGTGAAAACGGCAAGATGGCCGTCCAGGGGATTGCGTAGACCTCTTTGCCCAGAGCCTTGGCCACTTTGGCACCAGCCTCGTTCATTTTCGAAAACGGCACAGCCCAGCCGTTCGGCACCAGGGCATCACGAATGTGAATCGTGCGGCTGCCTGTCCCGCGCATGCCTGCGGTAAACCAGTCATCCTGCACTTCGAGGTCTTTCTTGGAAACGATGGCAAAATGCGGCGCAACCGTACCATCAAGCATTTCAACAGTCGCACCGACAACTACCCAATCGGCATGATCGATACCGCTGCAGAAACGACCAACCCCCTCGGTGATACGAATACCGCCCGGCTCTTGCACGGCCTTGCCGCCCATGCGGAATACCGTTGCGGTCAGACGGGTACCTTCGCCATAAACTTCTTTTTGCACATCTTTGGGAAAATAATTCAGCAACCAGCTGTGACCGGCCAGCACGCCAAACACCCAGCCGGTAGAGCCGCAATAACGGGCCAGCTCGGCCGTTACCTGCACCACCGCCGAAAACCCCATTTCAGCGCCCCCGAACTCTTTGGGCGTGGTCAGGCTGAACAGGCCCGAGTTTTTCATTTCAGCAACAATGTCCTTTGACACAATGCGATTCGCTTCGGTGTCATTGGCCATGGAACGGATTTTCGGGCCCATTTGGCGGGCAACCGCCAGGGCAGCATCGATTGAGGCGATAACCGGCAACTTTGCGGTTTCTGTAACCTCTATAGCAGCAGCAACACTCATTTCATACTCCGGAATTATTCTGTAAATCAGGCGACCTGCTCGGGCTTCCAGGCCCGCATGGCGTCTTCAATCTGGGCACGGCGCTCGTCACTAAGGAACCAGCGGTAATGGCCTGCCTTGGAAATAGGGGGGGCATTCAGCTCGATCGCTTGCCAGCTTTGGGCCCGGTCATATGACACATAAACCTCACCGGTTGCCGTGCCTGCAGTCAGCATGATGTCGTCACCGGTATGGTGCAGCCCCATCGCCTCGATATTGCCGACAACATTGGCGGGCAGCCCGGTGCGACGCTCTTGCCAGGTGGAGCCGAAATCGGTGCTGACCATCACGGTGGCATCAGAGGTGTTCGATGTCCGCCAATCGCGGGGGGCATTGCCGGGGCCTCCGATAATGACGGAGTTTTCATCGCACGGATCAAGGAACATGGCATCGGGATAGCCGATACGCGACTGGCGTGTCAGCACGTGATCCCAGGTAATGCCACCGTCATGGCTGCGGAACATGCCCTCGCCGCCACACAGCAGCAGGTGATTCGGGTTGGACGGCTTGATCACAACGCGGTGATTGTCGCGACGGAATTTTTCTTCAACTTTGGCCGCGTCTTCGTAATCGGTCAGCTCGACCCAGCTGTAGCCATCATCTTCCGACTTGAGCAAGGCGCCCTGCTCAATGCAGACATACAGCGTTTTGGGATGATCAGGGTGGAAGGCAATGTGCTTGACGTGCGCGATATGAGGCGGCGGCGGAAATGTCCAGAGCTCGTTGCCCGGCACATCGGCCACTGCAGGAAGTTTTTCCCAGGTGTCGCCATAGTCGTAGCTTCGATACAGGCCGACGGGTTCGGTACCGCAATAAATGGCGACACCTTCAGGGCGGGACTGCGCAATCAGCATGTAGACATGCGGCGTATCCATTCCGCCTTTGACCTCGGCCCAGGTATCACCGTTGTCATCGCTGGCCCACAGACCCTTGCCGCCGTGTGTGCCGGCAAACAGGCGGTCGCGGCCTGGAATATGCAGCAGGGAACTGATCTGGAACTCGACCAGTGAACGACCGGTCAGCGTCCAGGCCGCATCTGGGCCGGGGCGCTCGAAACGCAATACCCCCTGGATGGTCGCCACAAACAGCGTCGTCGCCGGCGCCTGGCCAGCGGTTACGGTACCGCCGTTGGGAGATAACACTGCAATGCTCATTTTTTGCTCCGTATGTCTTGTTACCCCGGCCTGGGCAGGCAATTGGCGCCTGGCCGGTGTTTTTATCTGGCTCGTGCGGGCCTGACACAGCGCCGCTGGAATGGAAATGATTATTCCAAATTGCCTTACAAACTCAAATAGGTGTTTCTACTAACAAAATTGCCTATCAATCTTGCATTCAAGTGAAGATTACACAATATTCCCAAACTTGTAAAATCAAACTTCGTAAAAACCGGATTTATTCAGGTCATCGGGGGCAGCACGCCCCGGAAAACATCACTCAACCCATTCACTTGCAGACAGGTCAACCTTGAACACCCTTGCAGACTCCACCCTGGACGTACCGGCACGCATCGCGAAAGAGATCCAGTTTCTTGTCAACCGTGGCACGCTGTCGCCTGGTGTCCACCTGGGTCAGGCCGAACTGGCGGAACGGTTTTCAACCAGTCGCGTCCCGGTGCGCGAGGCCCTGAAATTGCTGGCAACAACCGGCATCGTCACGCACGATCCGAAACGCGGTTTTTTTGTGTCGCCACTGTCCAGCGCGGAAGCGCGGCAGCTTTACCGGCTGCGGCATTTGCTTGAGGTTGAATTGCTGCAAACTGTCGAATGGCCTGATACGGCGTGGCTTGACACCATGAAGGCAAAGGTTGACGAGCTGGAACAACTGGTCAAGACAGACCCCCAGCTGTGGCTAGGCAAGCAGCGCGAGTTTCATCTGGAAATTTTCAGGCTGTCGCCGCACGACCTGATCCGCCGCGAGGTGGTTCGGCTGTGGGCCCTGACCGACCGTTACCGCTCATTACTCATGGCCGCTACCCCCAGCCCGAAACCTACGGGTTTTGATGGCCATGAAGAACGCCAGCTTATTGAGGCACTGGCGGCTCACGATCGCGAAACCCTGATCAGCCTGTACCACAATGAACGT
>JBAYOZ010000174.1:0-4319 GCA_041677965.1 Pusillimonas sp. | reverse complement strand
TCAGCATCGGGTTGCTCGCCGTTACGATAGGCTGCGACTTGATCAGAAAGCACGTCTTTTGTTTCTAAAAATAGATCAACCATGTCTTTGCGCAAGGTGATTTCGTTATTTCGCAAGGCATCTAGCAAGTTTTCGAGCAGGTGGGTTGTTTCAGCCAGTTGGCCAAAGCAGCCGAACGTGCCGGCCCCCCCTTTGATGGAGTGCGCAGCCCTGAAAATAGCATTCAATTGATCGATGTCGGGACGATCAATATCAAGCTGAAGCAGCGTTTGCTCCATGTCGGCCAACAACTCATCAGCCTCGTCGAAAAACATGTCGTAAAACTGGCTTAGGTCTACCCCTTCGCTCATTTCCGTTCCCTTCTCGTTGTACCTGTTTATATACGCCTTATTGATTGGGCGGCGCTTCTTGCACTACTGGACCTTCAGGCGCCTGGTCAGGTGCCGAAACGGCACCTGGCACAGGCACGTCTTGCACAGCCTGCTCGACGAGAGACTGAACGTTACCCTGCGCATCAACCTGAAACTCTTCGGTAGAGCTTTCGAGGTCCATGCGACGCTCGGTACGGGCATTGAGAACCACCAGACTGATGCGACGATTGACCGCCGCATACGGGTCATCCTGGACCAGACTGATGGTAGACGACAGCCCGAGAATACGCTTGACCTTGCTTTCGTCCATACCGCCCGCGATCAGTTCCTGTCGCGCCGCGTTGGCGCGGTCTGCCGAGAGTTCCCAGTTACTGTATGCCCGCTCGCCACGCGCGTATTGCGTTGCGTCAGTATGGCCTGAAATAGTCAGGGCATTGGGCAACTGGTTGAACAGCGGCCCAAGCTCGCGCAGGATATTTCGCATGTAGGGCTGGACCACGGCGCTGCCGGTCTGGAACATGGGCCTGTTCTGCTGGTCGACAATCTGGATACGCAAACCTTCAGAGGTCATGTCAAGAATCATTTGCGGACGGAACTGGCGCAAGACCGGATCGGTGTTGATCAGTTCTTCAAGCTCACCACGCAAGTCTTCCAGGCGACGGTTATCGCGCTCATCAGCCTCGCCATTGTCATCCATGGCATTTGGCCGGGACGGTGCCGGGTTGATATTCGGAATAAGGCTGGGTGGCTTGCCCGGAATAAGGGATTTATCTTCGCTCATTCCCGTGCCGCCGGTAACCGCTTCGATGAGCGGCCGTTTGAAATAGTCGGCAATCGTGCCCAGACCCTCTTTGGGTATAAGGGACAGCAGCCACATGACCAGAAAAAAAGCCATCATGGCGGTGATGAAGTCGGCATAGGCGATTTTCCAGGCACCGCCATGGTGCCCGGCGTGCCCGCCTTTCTTGCGACGGATTACGATGCGCGGCGCGTCGGAGTTACTCATTGCCCGCCTTTATCATGCTTTTTTGGCTGCCTTGCCGGCCTGACGCACATGCTCTTCGAGCTCTGCGAACGATGGGCGCTCGGTGGAGTACAACACCTTGCGGCCAAATTCGACGGCCAGTTGCGGCGGGTAACCGTTCATATACGCCAGCAGCGTCACCTTGATGCACTCGAGCACCTTGTGCGAGGTTTCATTACGCCGTTCAAGTGAAGAGGCAAGAGGTGCCGCAAACCCGTAGGCCAGCAAGATACCCAGAAACGTACCTACCATGGCTTTTGAGATCAGGTCGGCAAGAATGGCCGGTGGCTGGTCGATAGCGGCCAGCGCCTTGATAACCCCCAGAACCGCCGCCACAATACCGAATGCCGGCAGACCGTCGGCCACAACCTGCATGGCCCGTGCGGGCACGTTGGCCTCGTGGTGATGGGTGTCGAGTTCCTGGTCCATGAGCGTTTCGATTTCAAACGGGCTCATGTTGCCGCTGATCATCAGGCGCATGTAGTCGGAAATGAAATCGACCATGTGATGGTCTTTGAGAATGCGTGGGTATTCAGCAAAAATCGGGCTTTTTTCGGGTTCCTCGATGTCGGATTCGATGGTCATGAGGCCATCGCGACGAGCCTTGTTGAGCAAGGCATACAACAAGGCCATGAGCTCCATGTACAGCGCTTTGTCGTAAGGATCTTTCTTGAGCAGGTTTGGCAGCGCCTTTATGAGCGCCTTGATGGAGTTCCCGTTATTGGAAGCAATATAGGCGCCCAGCGCACCGCCACCGATAAGCAGCAGCTCGAGAGGCTGAAACAAAGCCCCCAAACTGCCACCCATGGCAACATAGGCACCAAACACACACACGGTGACAATGACGTACCCAATAATGATCAGCACAAACGAACCCTTGTTTTTACTATTTTGCTACAGCCGAAAAAATCGCCCGCAACCTGCGGTGACAACCACTGCCCGCAAACATTTTGACATTCAAGCTTCGGCGCTAGCATAACGCAGTTTGAAACGCATTGGCAGATTTGGAATTATCGTGCAAAAACGTCAGGATGCGTTACCGGCGGCCACACTTTTTCTGGCGCTGCGATGACCACGCGTTTTACCCGCCCTTGGAGGCGGACGACAAATGGCGCAGATAAAGTCTTGCTGCGGGTCGTGCGCATGCGCAACAAACTGGCCGGTACACCGCACACATCGCGACAGTTGCAACAAGCCGCTTTCAAAAAAACGCACCAGCATCCAGGCACGGGTAAAACTGAGCACAGGTTCGATGTTATCGGCCGGGACCCGCCCCGCTGAAGACTGCTCTATGTAGAGTTTGTAGGCCTCGATGAGGGCACGGCTGTTTTTGGCTGGCGTGAAACTGTCGAGCCAGGCATAGATATTATAAAAAAGGCTGGCGTGAATATTGGGCAGCCAGGTCATGAACCAGTCTACCGAAAACGGCAACATGCCCTTTGGCGGGGAAGCCCCCTTGATTTCACGATATAACCTTGCCAGACGATCGTAACTAAGGGAGGTTTCCGCCTGCAATACCTGCAGCCGGGCCCCCAGCTCGATCATTTCAGAGGCCAGCATGATTTCTTCGGCCTCTTTGGCAACGCTTTTTTGAGCCATATGGCCCTAGACCGCTTGGGCCGAACGCTGGGACAGCAAGATGGTTGTGTGCGCTTGCTGCAACACACCATCGAGTACATCGCGGGTCAAGGTTGACAACAAGCTGTAATCGTCAAGACGAAAACCGCAAATAAGGGAACTGGAACTGGCCAGCTTGACCAGTTGAGCCGGCGATAATTCAAGCAGAATACCTGCAACATCTTCTGTGACCCCCAGACGGAACATACCTGCAGCGAGGTTTTCGCGCAACAGACGCTGGGCAAGCATCAGATAAGACAGGTTCACTTCCTGGATATCTTGCAATAATGCGTTGGTTTCTTTGGCAGACACTGTCAGATTCCTTGGTAAATTTTTTACAATAAGGCAGTAGCCGAAAGGACTACCCGCAAGGTAACGAAACCACATGGGAAACGGCCACATGTGCGGGCCACCAGACATTACCTTCAGTTTATTGGATAATTGGCAAGCACTGCCTGACGCAGGCGCAACCCGCCAAAAGACCCATAAAAACATTAACTAAAAACTACGAATAGAGTACCACATAGGCCTTAATTCGATCGAAAGAATGACTGGGCTGATTCGCCTTGTTGCAACGCAACACGATAAACTGACGCAAGAATAACGCAAAACCTTGCAAACACCCTGCTTATGCCCATACCACCCCCGATCGCCTGCCCCGAGCGAACAAAGCGCATTGACGATCAATGCAGCGTGAAGACCGCATTCGAGTGGATATCACAGGGGGGCAGCCTGATCTTTGACGGCACGTACACCAATGCCCGCCAGCTGCTTGGGGCACTGGGTCGCCACATTGATGCGCGCACCAACAAACGCAAGCCGGCCAATGACCCCAGCCCGCGTGATGCGTTCAACCGTTACAGGCAACAACAGTCGCAACGTGTCGGCCTGTTGAATCGTGTGCTGATCGAGACAGAGCCAGGCTATCGCCTGGTTCTGAAAAAAGCACCGGATGTCTCGGGGGCCTGCAGCGCAGCCTTCACCCCCCTGACGCAAAAGGCCCTGTTGCCATTGCGCCAGATTCTTGGTGCGGTCAGCGCGTGGGAGTGGCGCAAAAAAGGTCTCGCCATCAATGGGCTGGATCAGCCGCTAAGCGTGCACTATGGGGTATTTTCACCCGTTCGGGGCGAATATCTTGATCTGGTACGATCTGTCCCGCTGCCAGGCGGGCGCATCGAAACGGCGGTTGATCTGGGCACAGGAACGGGTGTTATTGCAGCGCTGCTTGCGCAACGGGGCGTCGAACGGGTAATCGCCACCGACACCAACCCCGACGCCATTGCCTGCGCCAGCGAAAACTTCGAGCG
>JBAYOZ010000173.1:0-4327 GCA_041677965.1 Pusillimonas sp. | reverse complement strand
TCAACACCCGGCCTGGATGCTGGTTTTCCTGGTGCTGACCGCCCTGACTTTCAGCCTGTTCGGGTTCATCATCGGCGTTTGGGCCGACAGCTTCGAAAGCCTGCAAATCGTACCGCTACTAATCGTAACCCCCCTGACGTTCCTGGGCGGCAGCTTTTATGCCATTTCAATGCTGCCGCCATTCTGGCAGGCCGTCAGTCTGTTGAACCCGGTGGTCTACCTGATCAGCGGTTTTCGCTGGAGCTTTTATGGCAGTGCCGATGTCAGCCTGGCCACCAGCCTTGGGGTGACATTGGCAATACTGGTGGTCTGCATGGGCATTGTGGCCTGGATCTTCAAGACCGGATACCGGTTGCGGCAATAACAACAGACCCTGCGCCAATACATGTCAAATGCGCCAAAACAGCTTATTACGCGAGCGCACACCCGCCGCTACGCACCTGGTAAATCACAGATCAGTCACGAAAATTGTTGAATTGCAGCGGCAGATCGACCTCTTGCTGGCGCAACAAGGCAATGGCCGCTTGCAAGTCATCACGCTTCTTGCCGGTTACCCGCAGTTTTTCACCGTTGATCTGGGTTTCAACCTTGAGCTTGGCGGCCTTGACGGCAGCGATCAGCTTCTTGGACACCGCTTGCTCAATCCCCTGGCGAACCGTGATTTTCTGGCGCGCGCCTGCCACGTTTTCCAGTAAATCACCCTCTTCCAGACAACGCACGTCAATACCGCGAGCCGACAGGCGACCACGCAGAATATCGAGCATCTGGCGTAACTGGAAGGGACTGGGTGCGATTTGTGTCACCACATACCCTTCCAGCTCAAACGAGGCATTGCTGCCTTTGAAGTCAAAGCGGGTGGACAGTTCGCGATTGGCCTGATCCACCGCATTGGACAATTCGTGCTTGTCGACTTCCGAGACGACATCAAATGAAGGCATGACGAGTTTCCTTGAAAATTAAAACAAACCGAATAACGCCAGCACCAGCGGCACCGCCAGTGCCGTTGCAATGCCGTTCAGACATAACCCCAGTGCCGAAAAGGCCCCGTTGGTTTCACCCACCTGAATCGCTTTGGCCGTGCCAATCGCATGCGCTGATAACCCTTTGGTAAACCCGTGAATGACCGGGTCAGAGATGTTCAGAAGCTTGAGCACCGGGCCGGTCAGGACCGCACCGGCAATACCGGTGATACCCACGGCCACCGTCGTCAGTGAAGGAACCCCGCCCGTCAGGGCTGCCACTTCGACGGCAATGGGCATGGTGGCGGATTTTGGCGCCAGGGACAATAGGGTTTCTGTCGAGGCACCAAACAGCCAGGCAATACCCAGCGCCGACAAAATAGCGGTGAAGCACCCCACCACCAGCGCCACACCGATCGGCTTCCAGAGATGCCTGAGCCGAGGCAACTGCGTATACAACGGTACGGCCAGGGCCACGGTTGCCGGACCAATAAGGAACATGAAAAAGCGGGTGCCTTGTTCGTAGGCGGCATACGGTGTGCCCGTAAGAAGCAGAACACCAACAATCACCACCACCGCAGTCAATACCGGCAACAACGCCGGATGACTGCCGGCCCGCCTGTACAGCGTCAGGGCAGCAATATACACCAGCAGCGTAAAGGTGATCCAGACCACCGGCTCGGCCTGCATCTGGCTCCAGACCTGGGCAAAGGCCTGTTTCATGATTTTTCCCCTTGCTGACGCTTCATCATCCAGGACAGGGTCAACGCCGTAACCGCGATGGTGATAACTGTACCAACGATGCAGGCCAGCAAAAACGGCAACCATTCTTGCGAAAGGCGGTCGAAATGCAGCATGATGCCGGCAACAGCCGGAATGAACAACAGCATCAGGTGCTGCAAGACATGACGCGCCGTATCGCGCAGCGCGGCGGGCAGGCGGCCGAGCCACACCAGCCCGCCAAACAGGGCGAGCAACCCGATCAGGGCACCCGGTATGGGCAACCCCGTAATGCGTACAAACACTTCGCCCAGCAGCTGCAACACCAGCAACACGGCAACAACACACAAAACAGGCATTCTGGGTTTCTCCTGGATTAACGAATGGTGAGAACGCAAGGTGACGGCACTGCACAGCCTGGAAAATCAGACAATACCGCACGCCCCGTTAAGGAAAAGGTCAGATGGCAAACGTTACAATGGCCGAAGCACCACAAGCAACCGCCCGTCTGCGACTCGCGCCATCCGGCCTGCCTGTACCCCAACGGTTCAGCCCATACATGCCCGTCAACGCCGAACCCGTCCAACTTACCTAAAGCACTGCACGTGTCCGCACAAACCTCTGAATTCAGTCTTCGCAAAATTGCTGTAGCCGCCTTCGGCCCGTCAATCCTGTTCGGCATCGGCGAAGGCGCCATTTACCCGGTCATTGCCCTGACGGCCCGCGAACTGGGCGCCTCATTGGCGCTAGCCGGGTTAATCGTTGCGCTGTTGGCCATCGGCTCTTTGATCAACAATATTCCCGCCGCCCTGGCTACCGCACGCTGGGGTGAGCGTCGCGCCATGGTCGGTGCCGCCATTTTAAGCGCGATCGGGCTGGGTGCTTGCCTGCTTGCCCCCACTACGTGGGTACTTGGTATCGGTGTGCTGATAATCGGCATGGCAAACTCGGTCTTCCTGCTGGCTCGCCAAACCTACCTGACCGAAGCGGTACCGATCCATATGCGTGCCCGGGCATTGTCCACGCTGGGCGGAACAACACGCATCGGACTGTTCATCGGGCCGTTTGCGGGTGCCGGCCTGATGCACTTTGTCGGATTACCCGGGGCCTATTGTGTAGCGTTCATCGCCATGCTGGGCGCCGGGGCACTGGCCTTCTTTATCCCGGACCTGGAAGGCAAGCCGCAACACGGGAAAGTACTGTCAGGGGCTACCAACCCGCCAGGCGTGCCCAACCCGGGCATGCTGTCAATCGCGCGGGCTCACTCGACGACGTTCATGACCCTGGGTCTGGGTTGCCTGCTGGTGATGGCCATACGATCATGCCGCCAGGTTGTGATCCCGTTATGGGCTGTACATATTGGGGTCGATGCCACAACGACGGCGGTCGTCTACGGCCTGATGGGCGCTGTGGACATGCTGCTGTTCTACCCCGCCGGCAAGCTGATGGACCAAAAAGGTCGCCTGTCGATTGCACTGCCGTCAATGTTTATCATGGGCAGCATGCTGCTTTTGATGCCATTTGCCGAAAGCCTGACCGCCTTCGTGATCGTCAGCATGATTCTCGGCTTTGGCAACGGCATTGGCTCGGGTCTGATCATGACCATTGGTGCCGATGCCTCGCCCGCCCACGGACGACGCCACTTTCTTGGGCTGTGGCGGCTGCTGTCGGATATCGGGGGTAGTGGCGGGCCACTTTTGCTGTCTGGCCTTACCTGGCTGGTTTCGCTGGGTGCCGGCATTGCCACGATTGGCGGCCTGGGCTTTGCAGCGGCCTGGGTGTTCTGGCGATGGCTGCCAAGGCCGACAGACCGCACAACACCTAAGTGACGACATTGGCCCATGTGGCATGACGTCGCGGTGTACTATGTGCCCGATAATTCCAGCCCTGCTTTAACCCTTTTACGCTTTTAACCCTTTGATTGTCCGAGACACCCCATGCGTTTACTGATTGCCCTTATTTTGCCCTGGCTGACATTCTTCACCATCGGCCGACCATTTGCAGGCTTGATCTGCCTGATTCTGCAAATCACACTGATCGGCTGGATACCGGCAACCATCTGGGCGGTGTATGCACTAAGCCAGTACAAAACGGACAAAAAAATCGAAAAGGCGCTTGGGCAGCGCTGATTTCAGCGTGCCCAATTAAAATGGGCCACCGCCTTCGGTGGCCCGTTGCCGGCAGCGCATGCGTATCAGCTTTTTTGCTGTTCTGCCACAACCGGCCTGACGGCTCCAGAACGTCTGCCTGGCTGATTTACAGCAACTCTTTGCGCAGTTCTGCAGCGCTTTTCGGGGATATCAGGCCTGGGGCGATATCCAGCACAGACATAGCACCCACAGCACCTTGCTGACGCAGACGATAGGCCGCCCGCGCATAGGCCACAAGCACGCTGGCCGTGAACTCGGGGTTGCTGCCCAGCTTCAGGCCAAACTCCATGATTTGCACACTGTCGGTACCCGTCGTGCCACTACGGATCACAAACCCGCCATGCGGCATCGCACTATGGTCACGTGCCAGCTCTTGGGCAGTGATGAAGTTTACAGTAGTGTCGTAATCGGCAAAGTAGTCGGGCATGGTGACGATGGCTTCCCTGACCGCATTCGCGTCAGCGCCGGATTCGAGTACGACATGACACTCGCGGGTGT
>JBAYOZ010000172.1:0-4331 GCA_041677965.1 Pusillimonas sp. | reverse complement strand
CCCGGTATGGCCGTGGCCGTTTTCCCAGACCCGGATACCCATGCCTTCGTAGAACTCGTAGGGTGACATGAAGGGGGCGAACTGTTCGACCGCCATGGGCTTGGGGGTGCCTTCGGGCGCTTCTTCCCAGACCTTTACAGCGGTGCCGGCCGAGGATTCGTGGGCCACCATGGGGTGACAGGTATCGCTTTGATTGTCGACCAGCATTTTCCAGTTGCAGTTGTGCATGTAGCGCAACACGCCGCCGGCCACTTCGAGCTTGCCTTCGGGAGAACGCTCGACCATGTTGTCGAGCGTTGACAGCGATTCGCCGAAGAAGTCTTCGAAACTCTGACCTTCGGGGTTGAGGCGGCAGAAAATGAAGTCGCGGTAGTTGCGGACGTTTTCCACCGCCGCCATGCCTTGGCTGGCTTCTGTTGTTTTGAAGAACTCCTGGTCGTAGCCGCGTTTCAGCGGCAGTGCCAGCAGGTCGCCATTCAGCTTGAAGGACCAGGCATGGTAGGGGCAACGGAAGAAACGGCCCGCATTGCCGTAGGTGTCATGGACCAGCATGACCCCTTTGTGCGGGCAGCGGTTGTATAGCACCTTGATGCTGTTGTCGGCGTCGCGCACCATGATGACGGGTTCGGTGCCGACGGTGGTGCTGTAGAAATCGCCGGGTTTTGGAACTTGACTGGCATGACCCACGTATACCCAGGTGTTGGCAAACAGGTGTTCCATTTCCAGCTGAAAAATTTCTTCGCTGATGAACAGATCTTTATGGACCTCGGCGGGGCGAACCAGTGCGTTGACCGCCTCCGGGTTGTTCTTGTAGGTCATGACATGTCTCCGTCAGGGGGTTGACCAGAAAATCAGGCTGTTGTTTCTTGTGTCAGCAGATTGTCGAGTTTGGTGCATTTTTCGTCGGCCAGTGCCGCATCACGCAGGGCCTTCAGACGCTGTGGTGCGTCAGGCTTGCCTTGCAGTGTACGAGCCGCCTGGATCAGCTTCTGGTACTTGCTGTTGCCGCGCACATGGGTGTCGGAATAGCCTTTGACCAGACGACGGCAGTTGACGATTTCGACGGCCAGTTCGTAGTTTGAAGGGGCTGTTTGCGTGATCAGGTTGAGCCATTCCTGGAACCCGCGCATTTCGACTTTGTGGCGCAGTGTGCTGCGACGGAAGCGACGCATGCCCGACAGGCCATACAGCATCAGGAAGCCGACAAGCGTGCCGCTTTGCAGGAAACGACCCTTGCGGAACATGGGTTGAAGCCATTTGCTAAGCGTTGACGAGTTTTCGATGGCCTGGCCCAGTGCTGCCGGCATGGTGCCGCAGATCTCTTCCAGACGCGGGTGCATGTATTCGGTGGTGTACACCAGCTGGTCGGGTTTGGCCTTTACTTCGTCACGCACACGGGCAAAACGGGCTTCGCGGGTTTTCAGGTCGGCGACACGGATAACGTCATCGTAGGCCATGGCCACAGCAACATAGCGTGCGGCCGCTGCTGTCAGTGCCCACTGTTTGGCGTCACCGCCGTATTGCTTGTCGAGTGCCTGGATGCCGCGCATGTGTTCCAGATATTCTTTGCCATAGGCGAGGTCCTGGAATTCAAGGGTGCGGCGCAGGCCGGCGACCAGCATGGGCTGGGCGGCGGGTGCGAAGTTCTGGCGGATGTCATCGAGTAACTGCTGTACACGCGGGTTGCGGGCCGAATCGGGTACGGCAGGCACCGGGCGGGTTGTGTCGATGAAATCCGGGAACTCGGGCGCGCTTTGTACGGCGTCGAAGCCCAGGGCGAATGCCTTGAGGCTGGGCTTCACGCCCTTGCCGCTGCGTTCGATGGTGGCTTCGAAGTCGGCACGGCTGAACGGCAGGGCACCGCTGCCCGCAATCGCACCAAACAGGCTGGCGCTGATCACGCTGCCGGCTTGCTCGGCCAGCGCTTGCAGGTCAAAGCACAGGAAGCGTTTGGCCGAACCGCGCCCGGCTTCAATAACTTTGTTGGCGTCGGCAATGCCGTTGCCGGGGGCGGCTTTTTCGGCAATCGCGTAGCTGCGATGCGACGACGAAATAAGGGTGCTGCGGTCAGGGGTGACCAGGCCGCGCTGGATGGCGCGACCGCCTTCCATCAGTTCGGCGGCCACGATCAGGTCGACGTCACCGGGGGTCGGCATCAGGGCCAGTGCCGGCTGGCGACCGGCCGCCTTGACGGCTTCTTCAGGCAGCAGTTCCAGGTAGTAAATGGTGGCGCCGGTACGTTGCGCAACACCGGGAACGGACGTGGTTTGTGCCCACCAGCCTGCGTGCTCGGCCATGTCGACGATCCAGTCGGCAAGCACGCCGCCGCCCTGGCCACCCATGGCCAGAACCGCGATTTTGATGGGGGTTACGTTGTGCAATTGTGTGGTCATGATCGGTGCTTACAGGGAAATTTGGGCAAGACGCTGGTTGCGACGGGATTGCAGGAAACCAATGACGCGTTGACGCACTTTGGCCTTGAACAAATCCCATTGCGACGGGTTGTGTACGACGTCGGCACGGTAGAACGACGGGCACAGGACAGCGGCATGTGAGACTTCGCCGCAGTTGCCGCAACCGACGCAGCTGTTGTCGATGTAAGCGACCGGATCTTCCTTGAGCGGATCACCCGAGTCTTTGATAGTGAGCGAGGGGCAGCCCGACAGGCGGATGCAGGCGTGGTCGCCGGTACAGACATCGCCATCAACACCGAAACGTTCTTTGACAACGCGTTTGCCTTCTTTGACGGCCTGGTTGAACTGCGGTTTGATGCGGCGCTGTTTGTTCAGCATGCACTCGGATTGCAGGATCAGGACTTTGGGACCGGTCACTTCGGTGGTCAGTGCTTCTTCCAGCGTTGCACGCACTTTGGCGACATCGTAGGTGCGTTCCAGGACACGTACCCATTTCACGCCGACACCCTTGACCGCATCAACGATGGGGTTATTGGTGGCGCGCAGGGGGTTTTGTGCACGCGAGGACAGGATGTCTTGCCCGCCGGTGGCGGCCGAGTAGTAGTTGTCGATAAGCAGGATGACGCCATCGTATTTGTTGAACACGGCGTTACCAATGCCTGATGACAGGCCGTTGTGCCAGAAGCCGCCGTCGCCCATCATGGAAATGGAGCGCTTGGACGATTTGACGTTGAACGCTGCCGTACTGGCGGTGCCCAGGCCGTAACCCATGGTGGTCGAGCCGAGATTGAAGGGCGGCAGAATGGAAAACAGGTGGCAGCCGATATCGCAGGCGATATGGTGCTCGCCCAGCTTTTCTTGTGTAAGCGACAGTGCTGCAAAAATCGGGCGCTCCGGGCAACCGGTACAGAAGCCTGCCGGGCGAAGCGGCACGACTTCGGCCATGTCTTTGGCAAATTTCTGGAACTTGATGGGCTGCTCTTTGACGACGGGCTTGGGACGCGACACTTCGGCCACATCCATGCCGGTGCTGCCAGTGGCGGCCGGTGCGGGTGTGGGTTCAACATCGATGACCGGCAGCAGTTCGGGGCGTTGTGCCGCCAGGAATTTTTGCAGGCCGTCGCGCATGACCACGGTGGTGTATTCGCCGGCCAGTGGCAGGACATCTTTACCCGACAAGATGGTGTCGATGCCGGCCTGGCGCAGGATCATGTTCAGACCCTGTTCGATGTAGTTGGGCTGGCCTTCCTCAAACAGCAGAACGGCTTTTTTGTCTTTGCAGAATTCGGTGATTTCGTCGTCTACCATCGGGTAGGTGACGTTCATGACGTACAGCGGGATACGGCTGTTGCCGAAGTTGTCGGCCAGACCCAGGAATTGCAGGGCACGCAGAACGCCGTTGTACAGACCACCTTGCAGGATGATGCCGAGGTCTTTGATGTCGCCGTCGACGAGTTCATTAAGCTTGTTCTCTTTGATGAACTTGATGGCAGCCGGCCAGCGCTCTTTGATTTTTTCGTGTTCGTGGATGTAAGCAGCCGGTGGCAGCACGATGCGGGCCAGGTCACGCTTGGGATTGGCCATGGCATCGGCCAGGGTGAACGCGGGGCGCTGGTTGTCTTTGGCAATGAAGCGCCCATGAACGTGACAGCCACGGATGCGCAGTTGCAAAAAGACCGGAGTGTTGCTGGCTTCCGACAATTGGAAGCCGTTTTCAACAAAATTGACCATGCTGTCGAGGTTGGGGCGGGGGTCAAGCAGCCACATTTGCGACTTCATGGCGAACGCGTGGGTGCGTTCCTGCATGATTGACGAGCCTTCGCCGTAGTCTTCACCGACAATGATCAGGGTGCCGCCTGTAACGCCGCCCGAGGCCAGGTTGGCCAGCGCGTCGGATGCCACGTTGGTACCCACGGT
>JBAYOZ010000171.1:0-4421 GCA_041677965.1 Pusillimonas sp. | reverse complement strand
CCAGTGCCAGCAGGGCGGCAGGTTCGCAGGCGGGCGCGTGATCAGTGGCTGGTTGTCCAGTGTTGCGGCCAGGGCAGCGATTGGCCAGGCGGTAACGGTGTCTGATACCGCCTCAGACTTTTGTTCCCATTGTTTCAGGTAGGGCAGGTCAATAACTGAGGTCATGATGGCATGTTCTGGAAAAGGGGTTTAAACAGGTTGGGTGACAGGATGCGGCAAGTTGGTCACAGGTACAATTCGTATTTATTAAATGCAGGTTAAGCGCTGCTTAAGTCGTTCTGTTTTGCAGTAGTCTTGTCTGCCCTGCGGGTAGACCTTTGTCAATGATTCCAGTCCATGGCGTATCGTTTCGATCTGATTGATTTACAGTTGCTGGTCAGCATTGCCAACGAGGGCAGCCTGACGCGTGCCGCGACACGCATGCATCTGTCATTACCGGCCGCCAGCGTGCGCATGAAGAACCTTGAGCAGGCGCTCGATTTGCGGTTGTTCAGCCGGGACAGTTCCGGGTTTACGTTTTTGCCCGCCGGCCAGACTGTACTGCGCCATGCGCGTACCGTGGTCAACCAGCTTGAGCATTTACAGGCCGATCTGATCCAGTACACCCAGGAGGTGCGTGGAAATATCCGGGTTCTGGGCAACACCACCGCCATTTCTGATTTTTTGCCAGATGTGCTGAACCGGTTTATGGCCAGCCATCCCAATGTTTACTTCGAACTGCGCGAACGTCTCAGTGAAGATATCGTCAAAGCCGTGGCAGAGGGTGCGGCAGATATCGGGGTTGTGGCAGCCGGGCATCAGGCCGATGGTCTGGTGTTTACGCCCTGGCAGCGTGACCGGCTGGTGCTGGTCAGTGGTTTGGCTCACCCGCTGTCGTGTCAGTCCAGTATCAGTTTTTCTGAAGCCCTGGGCAGCGAGTTCATCGGGCTTCATGAGGGTTCCGCGATTCACTTTTTCCTTGATCAGGCTGCGCGCGAAGCAGGTAAACCCTTGAAAATCCGGATTCAGGTCAGCGATTTTGAAACCTTGTGCCGTATGGCTGAGTCAAATGTCGGGGTGGGTATCCTGCCGGAAAAGGTTGCCGCGCGTCATGCACGCAACATGGCTGTCCACCTGGTTCGGCTGACAGATGTCTGGGCATCGCGCGAGCTGAACATTTGTACGCGTGACCCGGCGGGGTTGTCGCCGTTGGCACGGAAACTGGTTGATTATCTTGTTCAGAGCCATGATTGATTGGCACCATCTTTCAGGAAACACGTATGTCAGACACTTCAGGTTTTCGGGTAGCCGCATTGCAAACGGTATCATCAACCAGCGTTGAAGATAATTTGAAGCAGGCTGAAGCCCTGATTGCGCAAGCGGCGGGGCAGGGGGCGAATTTGCTGGTGTTGCCCGAATATTTCTGCCTGATGGGGCAGCACGATCATGACAAGGTGGCTATCCGTGAAAACGCCGGGTCTGGCCCGATCCAGCACTTCCTGTCCGAACAGGCCAAAAAGCACGGGGTCTGGCTTGTGGGCGGCACGCTTCCCCTTGAAAGCCCCGATTCCGGACGCATCTATAACTCCACACTGGTTTACGATCCGACGGGCACTCAAGTGGCCCGCTACGACAAAATCCACTTGTTTGGTTTTCGTAAAGGCACCGAGTCGTACGATGAGTCTGTCTCCATTCGTCCGGGTGAAAATGAACCGCAAACCTTCAATACCCCGGTGGGTAAAGTGGGCCTGTCGATCTGTTACGATTTGCGTTTCCCCGAGCTTTATCGTGCGTTTGGCGAAGTGTCGCTGATTCTTGTTCCTGCCGCGTTTACTTACACCACCGGTTCGGCGCACTGGGAAACCCTGCTGAAAGCGCGCGCGATTGAAAACCAGTGTTATGTACTGGCAGCTGCCCAAGGTGGCAAGCATCAGAATGGCCGTCGTACGTGGGGGCACTCGATGCTTGTTGACCCTTGGGGTGACATCATCGATTGTCTGGCGCAAGGGCCCGGTGTTGCCGGGGGTGTGCTGGATATGCAGCGTATTGCCGATGTGCGAGCGTCGCTGCCGGCCTTGGCCCATCGTGTGCTTTGAGTGACGGCAGGGCCGTTTCCTGTCGCCAGTGGTAACTCGGTGTCGCGGCTGGTAGTCGCTAATGTGATTTATTGGTGGCAATATCATCACGATCATGTGCCTGGCGGTCAAAACGAATTTAATTAAGGTAATTGCAAAACTATGAAGAGTGCAGATTCTGGCATCAACGCGCTGGCGACGGCGAAATCCTTTTTGCTCGACCCTTGGGGGTTGACAGAAGCCGATATGGCGCGCGCGCTGGGTGAGATTTTCACCCGCAAAGTCGATTATGCCGATCTGTATTTCCAGTACACCCGCAGCGAAGGCTGGAGCCTGGAAGAGGGTATTGTAAAGACCGGCAGTTTTTCAATCGGGCAGGGTGTGGGTGTGCGCGCCATCAGTGGCGAAAAGACGGCATTTGCCTATTCCGACACGCTGTCTCCCGAGGCGCTGTTGTCATCGGCGCGTGCGGTGCGTTCCATTGGCGCGAAAGGTGCAGGCAAGCAGAAGGTTGTGGCCGGGTCGGCCGACTTTGATCGTACCCTTTATCCGTTTACAGATCCGCTCAACACGTTGACTGCCCCTGAAAAAGTTGCCTTGCTAGAGCGCGTGGAAGCCATGGCGCGTGCGGTTGACCCGCGCGTCATCCAGGTGATGGCCGGGTTGGGGGCTGAATACGACGTCGTTATGGTGGCGGGCAGTGATGGTCGTCTGGCCGCCGATGTGCGCCCTTTGGTGCGCCTGTCAATTACCGTTATTGCCGAGCGTAATGGCCGGCGCGAGATGGGGCATGCCGGTGGTGGCGGGCGTGCCGGCCTGGGCTATTTTACCGACGAGGTTCTGCGTGGTTATGCGCAGCGTGCTGTGCACGAGGCATTGACCAATCTTGATGCGGTGGCGGCCCCTGCGGGTGAAATGACTGTGGTCCTGGGTTCGGGTTGGCCGGGCATCTTGCTGCACGAGGCTGTTGGCCATGGCCTTGAGGGTGACTTCAACCGCAAGGGTTCAAGTATTTTCTCGGGCCGTATTGGCCAGCGTGTTGCTGCCAAAGGGGTTACTGTCATTGATGACGGTACCTTGGCTGATCGTCGTGGTTCCCTGAACATCGACGACGAGGGTAACCCGACGCAGCGCACCGTGCTCATAGAAGACGGTATCTTGAAAGGGTATATGCAAGACACCATGAACGCCCGGCTGATGCGCCAGTCGATCACGGGCAATGGCCGGCGTGAATCGTTTGCGCACTTACCCATGCCCCGTATGACAAACACCTACATGCTGGGGGGCAATACGCCTGCACCTGAAATTATTGCCTCGGTTAAAAAGGGCTTGTATGCCGCAAATTTTGGCGGTGGTCAGGTAGATATCACCAGCGGCAAGTTCGTATTTTCGGCGTCTGAAGCGTACTTGATCGAGAACGGCCGTATCACCCGTCCAGTCAAAGGGGCGACACTGATCGGTAATGGTCCCGATGCCATGACCCGGGTGGCGATGGTGGGCGACGATATGCAGCTTGATTCGGGTGTGGGTACTTGTGGTAAAGAAGGTCAAAGCGTACCCGTGGGTGTCGGTATGCCCACGATTCGAATTGACGGCTTGACGGTTGGGGGTACAGCCTGACATATGGCGGGGTTGACGCCGTTCTGCCGTGTCAGCCACTGATTCTGCTTGAGGCTTGAACTGTTTGGCTTTTTGCCAAACTATTTCATCGAGGTCCGAAATGTTTCGGGCCTTTTTTTGTGCCTGTTTTATTTACGTTGCTGTTTGCGCACGCGATGGGTTCTTTTTGCCGGGTTTTTGCGAGAAGCCAGGGTAATGATTTGAGCAAGGTGATGGAGAATTTGCTCTTGACACGAATAATCAATGCCATTATAGTTTCAGCACGAATTAATTTTAGTGCAATCTTTCGCCTATGAATAATATGCCACCAAACCTTCAGCAATACGACTTGCGCATTTTGCGCGCGCTACGCCGTATCACGCGTGCCGTGGCTTTGCATTCGCGCCAATTGTCTGCGGTCAGCAATATCACCGCGCCGCAGCTGGTGTGTCTAAGGGCTGTTGTTGAAAATGGTCCGCTAACGGCAACGGCGCTCAGCCGTGAAATTCACGTCAGTGCCAGTACCGTGGTGGGTATTCTCGATCGTCTCGAAGACAAGGGTCTGGTACGCCGTGAGCGTGGCCGTGAAGACCGTCGCATTGTGTTTGTCTGGCCAACCGAGGCGGGTATTGCGCTGGCGCAAGGTACTCCGTCACCCTTGCAGCAAAAACTGGCTGAATCGCTCAATGCGTTGCCCGAGCTCGAACAGGCCACCATCACCTTGTCGCTTGAACGTATCGTTGATCTGATGGAGTCCGAAGGCGTTGT
>JBAYOZ010000170.1:0-4433 GCA_041677965.1 Pusillimonas sp. | reverse complement strand
TCAGGCAACCGTCATCAACGATGGTGACCCTGCCAACCCTTACCGCCTGATGCTTACCGCAACGGGTACGGGCACCGACGCCGCCGTCACCAAAATCGAGGTCTCCGGCAACACCGACCTGGCCAACCTGCTGAATTTCGATGCCGCAAGTACCGACCCGCAACCGGTCTCTGAACAAGCGGCCACCAACGCAAAAATCTCGATTAACGGCATCGATATTACAAGCCAGACCAACACCATCGAAGACGTCATCGAAGGCGTAACACTTACACTTAATACCGCTGACCCGGCCCAAACCATTAATTTGTCGGTCAGCCGTGACGACAGCGCAGCCAGCAAAGCCATTACAAACTTTGTCAATGCCTACAACGCGCTGCAAGGCACCGTACGGTCACTCACCTCGTACAACACCGAAACCCAGCAAGGCAGCACCCTCACTGGCGACGCCGTTGCCCGTCGTGTACAAGAGCAGGTGCGTGGCATTCTTTCAGTCAGTGCCCCAGACGGCGACATCCGTTCATTGGCCGACCTGGGTATCGAGTTCAATTACCAAAACGGCGAACTGACACTCGACAACGCAAAATTGTCCGAGGCCCTTAAAAACAACCTGTCCGATGTCACCGGCTTCCTGAATGGTTCAGGCGGCATCACCGAACGCATGGGGCAAATCACCGGCGATGGGCTCAGCGCCCGCGGGCCAATCAACTCGGCCAGCAACGGCGCATCAGAAACCGTGAAAGAACTTGCACGCCAATACGAAACAACATCGTTGCGCATTGACGAACGCATGGCAACCTACCAAAAGCAATTTGCGGCACTCGACAGCATGATTGCCCAAATGAGCTCGGTCAGCAGTTACTTAACCACACAACTGGCAGGTCTTGAAAGCCTGTCAAGCCAGAAGAAATGACTTACTCCATGCCCCGTGGCCCTCGTGGCAAGCGCTCTGTTCAGGCTTACGCCAATATTGGTCTCGAAACCGAGGTGCTCAGCGCACCGCCAGAACACCTCATTACTTTGCTGTACGATGGGGCTTTGGCAGCCATTGCAAAGGCTGGCCTTTACATGGACAGCAACAATATTGCAGGTCGGGGTGCATCAATTTCCAAGGCCATCGACATCATTGAATCCGGGCTTAAGGCCAGCCTGAACCGCGAAGCGGGTGGCGAGCTGGCCGACAATCTGTCTGAAATCTATGACCTTATGGTAAACAACCTGCTTCTGGCCAACCTGAACAATGACAAAGAAAAACTTCAACTGGCCGAAACCATGCTCAAAGTAATTGCCGATGCCTGGAAAACGTCTGTCGACAGCCCGAAAAGCACCGCGCCAGCCGTCTAGGGGGGCACGATCCGTTCATGCAGTCCCTGACGAAAAAACGCCTATGCTCGCAGCCCAAACCCTTATGACACGTACTTCGCCCACGTTGCGCCAATACGAACTGATCGCTTCACTGTCAGAAAAAATGGTCCAACTGGCGCGCCTGCACGACTGGGAATCGGTGGCATCGGTTGGCCAGGAATACGTCGATGCGGTTGAACACCTGAAAGGCCTCAAACCCCTTGAAGGGGAAGACCGCATGGCGCGCAAACCGTATCTCACCAAGATACTGAACGATGACGCCCGCATCCGTCACATGGTCGCCCCTGAACTCGAGCGTCTTGGTGCCCTGCTGGGTACCATGAAGCGTCAGCAAAGCGTTGCAGATACGTACCTGGCGCCGCCTAAAATCCGATCATGAGCGTTAACGGCCCTACCTTGGGCACCATCCTGGTGCAGCGCATCGACGCCGCACTGGGTATTGCAACGTCGCAACAAACCAGCATTGCCAACGGTGCCCGCCCCGATGCTGTGCAACAGGCGGCCGAGGCCGCAAAGCTGGAACAGCTTCAAAACCCGGTAACCCGCGAACCCCGCGAAAGTGTTGAGCGCGCCCAGCAAAACAGCGAGCAGCAGCTACGCCAGTCTGTAGAGCGCACCAAGCTTGATGCCCAGAAAGGGCTGTTAAGCGGCGCGCGTGATGGCCCAAGCACAGGCACGACAGCCTCTGCCCCAACCACACTGGGTAATGCCGCCCGAACCATTCTGTCGTTGCTTACAAATTTTCCGGAACAGCCGGCGCCGGTTCAAGGCAAACAACCCCTGGTATCACCGTTTTCCAACGAACAGCAAAACCCTGCGGGGCAGCGGGCCGCTTCGACGGCCAACGCCGGGCCCAACGCCAGCGGTGCGGCAACAACCAGCACCCCTGCCAATGCCGGCAACACCACGCCTGCTGCGGGGCAAACCGGCGCAAGCAACCAAACCGGGCAAACTGGCGGTGCACAAAACAGCGCATCGGCAACAACAAACACCCAGGGCAATGCGGTCATTTCCATGGCCATGGCAGCGCAGCGTGTCTCGCCACAATCTTTCGCCCAGGCCCTGGGTAACGCACTGCAAAGCAGCGGCCTGTTTTATGAGTCGCATCTGGCCAACCTGGCGTTTGGAAAAACCCAGGCACAAACTGTGCGCCAGGAGCCGCAGGCCCAGCTGCACCAGCCCAGCGCCTTGCGCGGCAACCCGGCGCAGCTGGCAGCCGAAGCCGCACCAGCCCAAAATGCCGCAACCGCTTCACGCGCCGAACCCGCAAGCACCACAAACACGGCTTCAGGCACCAGCCAAACGGCCAGCACCGGGCCTGGTTCCGGGTCTGCCGGCACACAACCCTCAAGCTCGCCGCAAAGCGTTAATACAACCCTGGGCGGCCTGCACTCCGAAACACACCTGATGGTTCGCCAGCAACTTGAAGTTCTGGCCAACCAGACCGTTGCCTGGCGTGGTGAAGCCTGGCCCAACGCGCAAATGGACTGGGAAATCCAGCGCCGCGAGCCTGACCGCGACACCGACCCCGAGGCCCAAACCCATTGGGCCACCCGCATCAAACTGCAACTGCCCCATCTAGGGGAAATTGATGTCCGTATCAACCTGGTCGAAAATAGGGTACTTTTGCATGCCGTGGCACCGCAATCGGCCCAGACCCTGTCTGAATACGGTGATATGCTGCGCACCAGCTTTGACGCATCGGGCCTTACACTTGGCCAATTGATTATTGACAGCGCCCCGACACGGAAAGATGATAATGGCTAAGCCCGGCACACCGGAGCTTCATCGCAACCGCCCCAGTGCCGTTGCCATCAAGTACGACCAGACTGAATCTGCACCGCGAGTCGTGGCCAAAGGCTATGGTTCAATAGCCGAACGGATAATAAGAACGGCCAAAGAGAATGACCTGTATGTGCACGAGTCGCCCGAACTGGTCGGGCTTTTAATGCAGGTAGACCTTGACCAGCATATCCCGCCTGAACTTTACCAAGCCGTTGCCGAGTTGCTGGCCTGGCTGTATATGCTGGAATCAAGACAAGGCGAGAACGAGACACCACCCGGATTACCCGGGTTACCGGGGTTGACCCCGGACACCTGACCAGGGCTGTGACCAGCCGCAGGCACTTTTTTACTACTGCAGCCAGCAACGACGCTGTAGATACAAACACCCCTAAAACCGAAAGCGCAGGCCCAAAACTGCCCTGCAACCGGCTTAAATAGGCATGCTGGCGATTTCCTGATACGCTGAAACCAGACGGTTGCGTACCTGGACTGTGGTCTGGAAGGCGATGCTGGCTTTCTGCATGTCGATCATGACATCGTTCAGCGACACATTGGGGTCGCCCAGCTGAAACGAACGCGCTTGCGCCGCTGATGCATTTTGCATTGCCGCCACTTGCTGTATAGACCGCTGAAGCTCGGCGGCAAACCCGCCCGGCTGAGCCAACGGCAGGGCGTCGGCAGCTTGCCGCCCCCCCGCCGCTTCGGCGACGGAACGCATTTGACCCAAAAGATCACCAAGACCCGGAACTTGCTCGATTGCCATAAAACCAGACACTTTTATAAAAAAACTTCTGCCATGCAGAAAACACAAATTTTACTTCAGAGTGCTACTATACGTCTCGCTTTGGCTTGGCAAGCTGGCCAATAAGCCCTGATTTTCCAGATACTTCCGCCCTTTCAGACCCCGCAAATTGTTACGTTCCAGCTCAAGTTGCCATAAAGAACGATATTCCCTTGTCGTTAACCTGAAAAAGCACCCAAAAGCGGTGCTTTTCGGTGCTTGCCCGCTTGAAAAGAAACGTAATAATTCACGGTCTGTTTATTAACGTCTAGCTGAATGCGTATCTTGCAACCCCTTTGTTCAACCCCCCTGCCTGACGCCGGCCTTCCTGCGCCCAGAGGTTGTCAATGAGCCAGGCGGCAGCGTTGTTGGCTCGCTACCCCATTTTGTCGAAAATCGCCAGTGCACCCAAGCCGGCGCTAATGGGTGCTGCATCGCTACTGGTGGCGCTGGTGGTCGTCCTTATTCTGTGGTCGCGCCCGCCCGAATACCGAACACTGTTTTC
>JBAYOZ010000169.1:0-4441 GCA_041677965.1 Pusillimonas sp. | reverse complement strand
GGTGCATGCCAACGGTGAAATGCTTGCCGCGCGTGCGGCGCATCTTTTCGGCGTACCCTTTACGCTATCCACCATGAGCATTTGTTCGATCGAGGACGTCGCAGAATTTACCCAGGCCCCGTTCTGGTTCCAGCTGTATGTCATGCGCGATAAAGACTTCATGAAAAGTCTGATCCAGCGTGCACAGGCAGCGCGGTGTTCCGCGCTGGTGGTTACGTCGGACTTGCAGGTGATGGGCCAGCGCCACAAGGACATCAAGAATGGGCTGACCGCACCGCCAAAGCCTACGCTGCGCAATCTTTTGAATCTGGCGACCAAGCCGCAGTGGTGCCTGGGCATGGCTCAGACGCATCGGCGCACATTCCGTAATATCGTTGGCCATGCCAAGGGGGTGACCGATGTCTCGTCGCTCGGGGCCTGGACCGCCGAGCAATTTGATCCGCGTCTCAATTGGGATGACATCAAGCGCATCAAAGACCTGTGGGGCGGCAAGCTGGTGCTTAAGGGTGTGATGGAGGTCGAAGATGCGCTGGCGGCTGCCGATGCAGGGGCTGATGCTATCGTGGTGTCCAATCATGGCGGGCGTCAACTGGATGGCGCGCCGTCCCCGATTGAGGTGTTGCCGGAAATCGTTGGTGCGATCGGTAACCGGACCGAGGTCTGGATGGACAGCGGCATTCGTTCAGGTCAGGATGTGTTGCGTGCTGTTGCCCTGGGTGCCACGGGTACCATGATTGGCAGGTCATTTTTGTATGGTCTTGGGGCTGCAGGCGAGGCAGGTGTTACCCGCTGCCTTGAAATTATTGCCAAAGAACTTGATATCACCATGGCGTTTTGCGGGCACAACGACATCCGCAAGGTAGATTCCGGCATTTTGCGAAGTGCCAGCCTGAAGGCGGGCGCGAAGTAATGCGGGGTATAGTGTCGTCTTAATGTAAACATGTAACCGTTCTGACTCATTTCATGACGTTTGATCAAACCTTGATTCTGGCCATTCTGGTGGTCACCATTGGTTTTTTTTTGTGGGGCCGCTGGCGTCATGACATGGTGGCCGTTGGGGCCTTGCTGGCCTGCGTGTTTACCGGGCTGGAGGCGCCGCCTGATGCATTTGCGGGTTTGGGGCATCCGGCCGTTGTTACCGTTGCGTGTGTGCTTGTGCTTAGCAGTGCGTTGCAGTCGTCAGGTGCTGTCAATGGCTTGACCCGGGTGCTATTGCCGTCAAAGGCGGGCCCCACGCTCAGTATTGCGGCGTTGACGGCGTTGGGTGCGTTGCTGTCCGGCTTCATGAATAATGTCGGGGCGCTGGCCTTGCTCATGCCGGTGGCCATTCAGGTTGCCGGCCGGCTTGATTTACCTCCCGGCAAGGTTCTTATGCCGCTGGCCTTCGGGTCCATTCTTGGCGGCACAACAACACTTATCGGTACGCCCCCCAATCTGATCATTTCCGGCTTTCGTGATTCTGCGGGCCTGGGCTTGTTTGGCATGTTTGAATTCACCCCCGTCGGTGTTGCCGTCACCCTGGTTGGTGTGGTTTTCATTGCGTTGATTGGCTGGCGTTTTGTTCCTGCGCGCGAACGCTCCGGCATAGACAGCTTCGAAACCGAAGCCTATATTACCGAGGCCCGGGTGCCGGCCGATGGCCGGTTGGTGGGTACGACGCTGCGCGAGCTTGATGCCCGGTTCGACGAGCTTGATGCCCAGATTGTTGGCCTGGTTCGTAATGAGGTCCGGTTGCTTGCACCCAGTGCGACCCGGGTGGTGCGCGGCAACGACATTCTTATGATCGAAGCAGATGCAGAACGTCTGGCTGATGTTTTGTCCCGGTTTGGGTTAACGCTGGAAGAGGCGCAGCCAGCATCAAAAGACGACGAGGCCGACGTCACACCGGAATCCGGAGACGACAAAAACCCGCAAGCGTCTGATGCCGACACGAAAGAAAAGCCAGATACGAAAGAAAAGCCGGAGGAGATCATCCTGCAAGAGTTGGCTGTGCTGCCGACCTCCGATCTGGTCAACCGATCTGCCAGTGACCTTTTGCTGCGTACGCGCTATGGCATCAATTTACTGGCCGTCTCACGTCAGGGCCAGCGGTTGACGACGCGATTGCGAACCCTCAAGTTACGGCCCGGCGATCTGGTCTTGTTGCAAGGCCCTCCCGAGGCACTGGCCAGTTTTGCCAGCACAATGGGTGGTGTGCCGCTGGCGCAGCGCAACCTGCACATCCCCGATCGTCGCAATGCCATCTTGTCTTCGGCCATTATGGTTGCTGCAGTGCTTGCCGCGGCATTTGGCCTGCTGTCGGCTGCCGTTTCCTTTGCCGCCGGCGTCCTGCTGTCCATGGTGTTGCGCACCGTTTCGTGGAAATCCGTTTACGACCAGGTTGATTGGCCCGTCATTCTTCTGCTGGCCATGCTGTTGCCGGTTGCAGGGGCGATGCAAAGTACCGGGGCCGCCAGTGTTGTTGCAGGCTTTTTGCTGGATTATCTGGCGCAAGGCGATGCGGTGATCGCACTGGTGGTGATTCTGGTAACCACCATGATGCTTACTGACCTGATGAATAACGCGGCTACGGCGGCTGTTCTTGCGCCTATTGCACTTGGGGCGGCCAACCAGCTGGGGGTCAATCCGGACACCTTCCTGATGGCCGTTGCAGTCGGTGCATCGTGCGCGTTCATGACGCCGATCGGGCACCAGAACAATACGTTGATTCTGGGTCCCGGCGGTTTCAGGTTTGGTGATTATTGGCGGATGGGCTTGCCACTGGATATTCTGGTCATTGCAACGGCGGTTCCGGTGTTGTTGTGGGCATGGCCTTTACAAGGGTGAAAATGACTGAACAGACAGATTCCAGGCAGCCGACACCTGCACAACAGGCCCCTCGTACATTGGGTCTTGAGTACTGGATGCCAGGCCTTCATACCCTGCGGAATTACAACCCGCAATGGTTGAAAGACGATATTGTGGCTGGCCTGGTGCTGGTCACGATTCTGGTTCCGGTGGGCATCGCGTATTCGGTGGCGGCAGGCTTGCCCGGTGTCTACGGGCTGTATGCCACGGTTATTCCGATATTTGCTTATGCCTTGTTTGGCCCCAGTCGTATTCTGGTGCTTGGCCCGGATTCGGCCTTGGCGGCAGTTATTTTCGCGGTAGTCGTGCCGCTGTCAGGTGGCGACCCGGCAAAAGCCGTGTTGCTTGCCGGGGCCATGTCGATTGCGGCGGGCACCGCGTCGTTGCTGGCCGGTTTTGTCAAGCTGGGCTTTGTTACCGACTTGCTGTCCAAGCCGATTCGCTATGGGTACATGAACGGCATTGCCCTGGTCGTGATGATCAGTCAGGCCCCAAAGTTGTTTGGTTTCAAGGTAGAGGGCGACAGCATCATCGAGAAATTCATTGGTTTCATACAGGGCCTGGTCCAGGGTAAAACGCATTGGCCAACTTTGGCCATTGGCGTTGCGGCCTTGGCGATTATTGCGCTGATGCGCTCTAACCGTCGAGTTTCCGGCATTTTGGTCGCCGTCGTTCTTGCCACACTGGCCGTCGGTTATTTCGAGCTTGACCGTTTCGGCGTTGCAGTGCTCGGCGTTTTGCCCCAGGGTTTCCCGGCGTTCACCTTGCCGGTTATTCCGCTTTCTGATCTGGTGCAGGTTGCGATTGGCGGGGCGGTGACGGCGGTGCTTGCGTTTTCGGAGACCGGTGTTTTGTCGCGTACTTACGCCATGAAAACCGGCGATCCGGTCAATCCGGACAAAGAAATGATTGCGCTTGGCGCAGCCAATCTGGCGACCGGTTTTTTTCAGGGTTTTCCGATCAGCAGCAGTGCGTCACGCACGCCGGTGGCCGATGCGGCCGGGGCGAAAACCCAGCTGGCCTGTGTGGTGGGCGCGGTTGCGGTGTTGTTTTTGCTGGTCTTTGGACCCGAATTGCTCAAGAGCCTGCCCGATACCGTGCTGGCCGCCGTTGTTATTGCGTCAATGGTGGGCCTGATGGATATCAAAAGCCTTGTGCGCATTTATCGCATGCGTCAGGCCGAGTTCTGGCTGTCGGTTGGCTGTTCGGCCGGTGTTATCGTGTTTGGCACGATCGAGGGCATCGGGTTGGCGGTAGTGGTGGCCTTGATCGCTTTTGTGTGGGAAAGCTGGCGCCCGTATTCGGCCATACTGTCCAGGGTCGACGGCTTGAAGGGGTATCACGACATTACCCGTTATCCGCACGGGCGTCGTATCCCCGGTCTGGTGTTGTTCCGCTGGGATGCACCGCTGTTTTTTGCCAATGCCGAGCTTTTTTCCAACCGGATTCTGGATGCTGTTCATGGGGCGCCAACGCCGACGCGCTGGATCGTCGTGGCCGCAGAGCCGGTAACCAGTGTTGATGTTACGGCGGCCGATGTCTTGCTGGAGCTTAAAAAACGACTGGACACCGAGGGTGTGGTGCTGGCGTTTGC
>JBAYOZ010000168.1:0-4465 GCA_041677965.1 Pusillimonas sp. | reverse complement strand
TGGGCACCGGCCCAGCGGAAAAAGATCAGCCCGGCCGTGAACGCGGCCAGCATGTGCCAGGATGCGCGCAAACCCTCAGCCCCCAGGCGATGAAAACACCGCCGGATCATAGCGCCGGGGTTGGGCCCCAGAGCGTCAGGGCACGGCCACCTAGTCCTGACGGTACAGTAAGAGCAAGCCTCGAATACACCCGTTGGGCAACACACTCCGTCTGATGCAGACACCGACCCTCACACCTTTCGCAACATGCCAGCAGCAGGTTGAATCTGCGAATACAAGAATGCCCAGATGAGCGTAATGAACAGCAGCGGCGAAGCGTGATAAAAAACTCCGTCCACCATGGCGAACGCCGCCATGCCAACGAGGGTTGCGGCACTCAGGCGCAGAATTCCCTTTTCAAACCACAACGCCGGCCAAACCACCCGCCACCCCAGGTTGACCGCCGCCGCCACAAGAACCGCCGTACCAAGCAATCCATACTCGCACACCCACTGAACAATGGTGTTGTGCGGATGAACGATTGGGTCTCGCAATTTGGCATACATCCCCATTCTTACGAATGATTCAGGACCATAGCCGAATACCGCCCCCCAGGGAGTCGATAATGTTTGAGACAGCGTGGTCACCCATATGCGCAATCGACCGGAACTGACAGCATTCAAACTCGCCTTGTCCGTTCGCGCCACGGCATGAAACAAATTCTGGGTTTCACCACTGCAGAGTACCAGCACACCGCCCAGCAAAAATGCCATGACAGCCATGGCCGCAAATCGGGCATCTTCATGCTGGCGATGCGATGCGATCAGCGCAACCAGCATGACGCACATCGCAACCATCTGGCCACGCCCTCCCGACCAGAACGAGAAAAATCCCAGCAGCAAAAATCCCAACAAAATCAATAGGCGACTCATCCATTTTTGATGGGAAAAAACGCCACCCAGCAACCCGCCGACCAAAGCCAGGTCATAATTAAAGTGCCTGATGTGACGATAAATGGGCCAACGCCGCCCCGGCACGGGTGGAGCACTACCACCGAACAGGGTCAGACCAAACCGCCATGCCGCGTACATCAGCACGACAGCTTTGACAAGAAATGCGAACTGCATGCCTTTCTGGCCAGCCGAGCGAAACCAGCCCACAGCGGCCGGGAACAGCAGACCGACACCCAGCATGAAGCGCCAGCGCGGTTCAAACACGCTGTAACCCTGAAATACCAGCCAGGTCACGGACCCCATCGCCAGCACCGCCACCAGCAGCTTGATGAGCCAGGATCGCCACAGGACAGCCAACTCGATGCGCGCCTCGGGCCACATCAACAGCACGAAGCCCCACACCGGCACAATGCATTGGCTTGTCACAAACCGAGTCCCGCCCCATTGACTGGCCACCACACTCGCCACGATGAACCACACCATCATGCCCTCCGCACCCACATGGCGTGCACGGGCCACCCTCGGGCTGGTCAGCCAGGTGCCCAACGGTTGTTGCCAGAATTTGCCCGATCGAGCCACCGGCCCCATTACCCTTCTTCCCCGGCGCTTGCAGCCAGCTCCCACCGCTTCTGCAAGGCATTGCGCCACACATAGATCAGGCGGAAGAACTCATCGGCGCCAAACTTCTCCAGCAGCGTCGGATCGGATCGATACAGGTTGCGCCCGAAGCCCAGGGCTTTCACATTGAATCCCAGGATATGCAACATGGTCGGCGCAATATCCAGCATAGTGGCTGGCCGGTCCGTGGATGACAACGGGAACGCCGGATTGAAAAACACGAAGGTGTTGCGGCGGTTTTCCTCGTCAATGGCCACCCCCCCCTCATTGGCCATCATCAGATGATCCGAACCGAGGATGACCACCACATCTTTCATACGCGGATCGGCGCGGATGCGCTCCAAAAACTGCGCTACCAGGTGGTCTGCACAGTGGACGGCATTCAGCATCTTGTTGCGTCCATCGCCATAGGTAATGGACTGGCACGCTGGCGTTTCATGGCCAGCCGGCGGATGGGTATCCACCGTCAGCAGCATCAGGCCAAACCGCTTGCCCTGGTTGGCCAGCCCGTCCAGGCGCTGCCACGCGAGCTGGAACAGGTCATCGTCATAGACGCCCCATTTAGATCTGGACAAGGGGCGACCAGCCAATGCGTCGAGCTCAGGTCCTCCCAGCACATCGCTGAAGCCGTGAAGGCGGAAAAAGTTGCCCTTTCCCGCAAATGTCAACTCGGCGCCCCCCATGAACGACAGTTCATAGCCGTGTGCCTTCAGCACATCGCCCGCACACAAGACCTTACCGGTGTGATCAGACGTGGCCGCTCGCGCCAAGGGCACGCCGCATTGAGTGGAAACCAGCCCGGCCATGGTCCACCCCGTCAACGGTGCCTGCCTCAAGCCCGCGATGCTGGCACCCGCGTTCATCAATTCGCCAAGCCGAGGCATCAGACCCGGGAACCTGTTCTGATCAAAGAAAACCTGATCCAGGCTCTCCATGTATACGTAGACAAAACTGCGCGGGCGCACCGCCTGGATCCCGGCGTCGTCGTGCTGCTGTGCCAACAACTCCGCCAGCAAGTCAGGGCCCCGCAACTGGTAGCGCTCCTTGGCCAGCAGGCCGAGGTCTTCCACGGCCGGATGCAGCCACAGGGCCAGTACCACGGCCAGATAAGCCGCGCCAATCTCCCAGTCACGGCCACCACCGGTTGTGTGGGTCTGCCAACGACACCATGCGGTCCGTATCGCCCACAAGGGCAGCAGCAACGTCACTATGGCAGCCAGTGCCAGCCCCCAGAACTGGCCGATGACCGACCAGTCCAATGCCTCGGTCAGGTGAAACCAGGTGGCGTCGTCAATGCCTTTGCCGGTGAAGTGGTTGGCCACACCATAAAAAACGCTCAACCAGAAACCCAGCGCCAGTAACAGGGTCAGCAGCACGTGCAGCCAGCCGCCGCGGCGGCGCGCCCGCAACCACAGCAAGCCGCCCAGCCCCAGCAACAACAAGGGGTATTGCAACAACGCCATGTTGCGCCGGGTTCTTATTTCGACAAGCCCAGCGCCTTGATCAGGGTCGCGGCATCACGGGTGCCGGTCACGATGGACCCATCGGCCATCACAATGGTCGGCGTGCCCTTGACGCCCATGTCGCGGCCCAGTTCGAAGCCCTGGCGCACCACGGCGCTGGCCGGGCAGTCGAGCCTGGGCACCTTGCGTCCCCTGAGCCCCTTCTCCAGCGCGTCCTGGCGGTCTTTCGCGCACCAAACGCCCGTCAGGTGCTCGAAGTCCTCGCTTTTGTCGCCGCCACGTGGATAGGGCAAGTAGCGCACCCCCACACCCGCCGCCAGCAGCGCAGGCACTTCCTTGTGGAAGAGCTGGCAGAAGGGGCATCCGGTGTCGGTGAACACCGTGATGTACGAACGCAGCTCCCCTTTGGGGCGGTAGCTGATGTAGTGCGATGGCGGCAGGGCCTCAAGAATCTCCACACGCGCACGCATTTCCATCGGGGCGGTGGCGTCGATCGCCCCCTGCGGGGACTGTGTGATCAGTCGGCCTTCGATCAACTGCTGGCCATCGCGGGAGACATACATCACCCGCCCACCGTGCAATGTGATGGCATCAAAGCCCGGAATCGGACTTTTTTCAATCTTCAGTACCTTGTCGGACAAGCCCGCACTTTTCAGAATGGCGGCATCACGTGCGACCCTGCCACTGTCGCCGCCCCACGACGACGGTGCCAGCGCCAACACCGCCAGAAACGCAACCACGTACCGCTTCATACACCCCACCTTCATTGGAAAAACAAAGGCCCGCAATGCGGGCCTTTGTCGGCGCTTACGCTACGCTATCAACGGAAATTGGCCGGAACGTATTTCGCATTGCAGTCCGTGCTCCCCGTCCACCCGTTTGCATTGGCAGTCGGAGTCAGAACCAAATCGCATGCTGCCGGCACACCGGTTGCCGTCTTGATTTCAACGGTAACCACCCCAGCAGCAACCGTAGGCGCCTCACAGTACTGCGTATCGGTCGTGGCACAGCCTGCAGCGTCTGTGTCCGCAGGCAAGCTGTTCATCGACGCATAGTATTCCGACACGGACGTCTTGCAGGCAGAGGCCACGCCCGCGCACTCCGAAATCTTGGCACGAATCGTATAGTCCTGATACGCCGGCAGCGCCACAGCGGCCAGAATACCGATGATGGCCACCACGATCATCAATTCGATCAGGGTGAAACCTTGTTGCATGGAACGCTTCATGGAGAAACTCCTTGGAGTAATGAAAAAGAAAAAAAAAGGGGCCTGCTCTCGCTGCCACGAGGGCGCCACCACCGGGTGCCACGCTCTTGCGCCTTTTCCCTTGCAGAGTTCGTGCCAACCCCGCCGGGGTGGTTATCAGGCCGTTTTCTTCACGTTTTGCGGCCCGCGGTGACATTTATTGACAGATGTAGCCGATTCGAACTGACATTTTTTGTCATATCCCC
>JBAYOZ010000167.1:0-4482 GCA_041677965.1 Pusillimonas sp. | reverse complement strand
TCATAATCTTGCGTGCTGTGGCTGTTGGGATCTTTGCCCAGGTAATTGAGTACCGCCGGAAACACCTGAGCGGCCTCGTCAAGAATGGAGATGCCGCAGCTGCGAAGTTTCTGGGCGTATTCGGGCTTGAACAGGATGTCCCAACTGTTCAGCGGGGCATCGGGGCCAAGAATTTCGCGCACTTTGGTCACATTGAAGCCCAGGCCGTTAGTGCCATACCCCCACGGCACAAGATACTGGTTACCGGGGTCTACCGCCGCCACCAACGCCATGATGTCGGGGTCAAGATGCTTCAGGTTGGGCAGTTTCGATTTATCGAGTTTCTGGAACAAGCCGGCTTCAAGCTGGCGCGCCGCGTAATGCGTTGACGGCACAACAATGTCGTAACCCGACTTGCCTGTGAGCAACTTGGCCTGCAGGGTATCGTTGCTGTCGTACACATCGTACTGGATACGGATACCCGTTTCGCGCTCAAAGCCCGGAAGAGTGTCGGGTGCCGTGTATTCGGCCCAGTTGTAGACGTTCAGCACCTGCGCCTGCACGGTCGATACAACCAGTGCCATCGCGGCCAACAGCATGATTTTAGCGACCAGACGAGAGATCATGACCGACAAACCTTGACAAGAATATTTCAGGAAAGGCGTGATGATAGCGCCTTTTTACCGGCAAACCCGGGGCACTCAGGCAGCAGACAGCTGCCGGTAGGCCACGCCGAGGGCCTGTGCAAACGACTGGCCCGACGCCCCCAGCTTGGCCAAAGAACGATGCAGCCGCGCCAGATTTGCCTGACGCAGGGCCGCGGTCATACGACGCACACACCCACGATCAAAGTCGATCAGCCAGACCCGGTCAGCCGGGTCGAGCAAAATGTTAAATGCATTCAGGTCGGCATGCCAGACATCGGCGTCGTGCATGTGCAAAATGGCAGCTGCAACGCGAACCGGGTCGGCGCAATCGAGCGAGCGGGCCAAGGTTGTTGCCCCGTGGATGCGCGCCACCACAATGGCCGCCCGATACACCATGCCCACACGCCACCACGCCGCCCCCAACGGTTCGGGTACCGGCAACCCCTGGCGCACCATGCGGTCGAGCAAGGCAAACTCAGCAAAAGAACGGGTGCGCTCACCCCCTTGCCATACATAATGCTGCCGGCTGATACGAGCCACCAGGCCACCACGCCGGTAATGGCGCAGTACCCCGCTTTCCCAGGGCCCCTGCACAAACCAGGCCGCCTGACGGCCGCCGACCTGAACGGGTACAGCCTGCAGCGGATCAAACGCCGGATCAAACCACCTGGCAAGATTTTCGTGATTTACCTGCGCTGACAACCGCCCGGCCAGCCGCACCCGCCCTCCATCAACGGGCAGGTCAAGCCAGGACGGTGATGTCAAGGAGCTGGACGATGGCAATGCTGGCATAACGAAAGGCCCCGGAAAGTCAGGACATGGTCCGCAACGACAACAGCGGCGCTGTCTTCAGGACACCTCGCAAGGCCAGATTTCCGGCAAACAAAGCCGCCAGAGCCCCTGTTGTGCTGCCAACCAGCCAGGGCCACAGGGGCCAGGTAAACGTGATGTCAATGACCTGTTCTGCCAGAACCCAGGCAATAGCAACGGCACCGAAGCTGGCCAATACCCCCGACAAACCACCAATCAGCACAAGCTCAATGGCCATGGCTACAGATAACTGGCGGGAATTGGCACCGAGCATGCGCAAAATGGCGACTTCACGCATGCGTTCGTCGCGGGTTGAGAAAAACGCAGCCGCCAGCACCAGTATGCCCGCCGCGATGGTGAACACAAACAGTGTCTGTACCGCCTGAACAACCTGATCGAGAATGAACTTCAACTGCGTGAGCATGGCCCCGACATCAAAGACCGTGAGGTTGGGAAACTGATTGACCAGGCCCTGAATGAGGCCCGATTTATCCGCCGGCAGATAAAACGCCGTCAGGTACGACGTCGGGGCATTATCAAGCACACCGGGTGACATCAAGGCAAAAAAATTGACATCGAATGAATCCCATTTGACCGATCGCAAACTGGTTACCTGAACCACGACCTGTTCACCGGCAATGTCAAACCCCAGTTCATCACCCAACCCCACGCCCAAGGTATCGGCAACCCCCGATTCAAGGGAAACCTCGTTGGCGGTGACATCAAGCCAGCGACCGGCAACCACCCGGTTGCTGTCGGGAAGGTCGGCACGCCAGGACAAGTTGAACTCGCGATCAATCATGCGCTGCGCACGTGGGCTACCATAACTGCGCGAATCGACCGGCTGACGATTGATCGTGACCAACCGCCCCCGCACCATGGGGGCTGGCGCGTCCAGTGCAATACCTGCCGACTGAAGGCTGGACTGAACGGCCTGGCGCTGCCCCGGCTGGATATTGATCAGAAACGTATTGGGCGCGTCATCGGGCAAGGCATTTTGCCAGCCTTGCAACAAATCGGTTCGGGTAATACTGAGCAGCAAAAGAATCAGCAGCCCGATCGACAAGGCGCACACCTGGGTAACCACCAACGACTTTCGGCGAGCAATACCAGCCAGGGCAAATCGCAGCACCGAGGGTGCCGCTGATTGCTGGCGGAAATAGCCCAGGGCACTGACCCCAAGCCAGGCCAGCACACTGCATACGGCCAGCACCAGTAAAACACCACCGACAATGACCACGCTGAGCATCACATCGGATGACACCCAAAGCGCCAACGCAAAAAAACCGGCCAACCCCAGCACATAAGGCGTTGCACGATATTTAAGCGTTGTGCCAGCGTCCTGACGCAATACACGTGCGGGCGCAACACGACCCAGCTCGGCCAGCGGGGCAAGGGCAAACCCCAGCAAAAGCAGCAGCCCGGTAACAAAACCCTGCCCTGCCGGATGCCAGGAGGGTGACGGCAACGGCGTGTCAAACACCACAGCGACTGCAGCCACCAGAACCTGGTGAACCCCATAACCCAAGGCAACCCCCAGCGCGGACGCACCCACGGAAAACACCACAAATTCGACCACCAGTGCCCACTGCAGCTGACGACGCGCCGCCCCCAGGCAACGCATGATCGCCACACCGTCACGGTGCCGCAACTGGTAGCGGCGCGTGGCCAACGCGACAGCCACCGCGGCAATCATTACCGTCAGCAAGGCAACCAGCATCAGAAACTGGTGGGCGCGTTGCAAGGAACCGCGGATTTCAGGGCTGGCATCGTCTATGGACTGCAAGCGCTGCCCCGGCGTCAGTGCATTTTCAAGCCAGCCACGGTAGCTGGCCAGCGCATCGCCCGAACCAGCCACCAGCAAACCGTAACGAGCGCGGCTGCCCAGGCCCAGCAAACCGGTGGACTCAAGGTCTGCCGCATTGATCATGACGCGTGGCGCCACATTGACAAAACGCACCCCGCGATCGGGTTCGTAGGCAATGACACCACTAATGGTCATGGACAGTTCGCCAACATCGAGCGCCCCGCCAGGCTCAACGGACAGCAGCGTAAGGATCTGCGGATCGACCCAGGCCGTACCGGGCGCTGGCGCACGGTCTGCCAGGCGGGTTTGCCCGTTACCGGCTTCGAGCCGTAGCCCGGGGTAAAGCGGATAACCGTTTGATACCGCCCTGACCGATGCCAGACGAACCCCGCTTTGCGTACCCACCATCGATGGAAAGGAAACCGTCAGTACCGTGTCAAGGCCCACCCCCTGCGCACGCTGTATGAAGTCTTCCGGTACCGGAGCGTCGGCTTCAAGTGCAAGGTCCCCCCCCAGCATCTGGACCGAATTGCTGGTCAGGGCCTGGCTGACACGGTCAGCCAGAAAACCAACGCTGGTTACTGCAACAACAGCAATAACCAGCGCCAGCAACAGGATATTGAGCTCACCCGAGCGCCAGTCGCGCCGCAGCGCAGACAAACCCAGACGCCATGCCGAACCGTGATGACTTTTAACTGACATGCGACACCTTTTTCAGCACACTAAAACGAATTTTCACGCAGATGTGCAATCGCCGCATCAATGCGGTCAACCGCCCAAATCTCCAGACCATCGATGGACTGTCTCGGCGCATTGGCTTTGGGAATCAGGGCAACCTTGAACCCCAGCTTGGCCGCCTCTTTGAGGCGTTCTTGCCCACGCGGTGCCGGGCGGATCTCGCCCGCCAGCCCCACTTCACCAAAAGCCACCAGACCTGCCGGCAACGGGCGATTGTGCAAGGAGGACAATATGGCCAGCAAAACGGGAAGATCAGCCGCCGGCTCGGTAATTTTCACGCCACCCACGGCATTTACAAAAACATCCTGGTCGTGTGTCACGACCCCGGCATGCCGGTGTAACACGGCCAGCAGCATCGCCAGACGCGTGCCCTCAAGCCCGACGCTGATCCGGCGCGGATTTGGCGCATGGGCCGTATCGACCAGCGCCTGGATCTCGACCAGCAACGGCCGTGTTCCTTCCTGGGTTGCCATGACACACGAGCCGGCCACACTTTGGTCG
>JBAYOZ010000166.1:0-4498 GCA_041677965.1 Pusillimonas sp. | reverse complement strand
GACATTCCTGAAATCCCGGAATTATGCTGGTTGCTGACCTGCGTGACGCCCAAAGGGTTGATGAATCGCGCCCATGCCTACAAGGCCTCGGTTGACCAGAATCTTGCGCGTGAGGTTGACCCCGATGACGGCGTCACCATGGGGCTGTTTTCTTACCCTGTACTCATGGCTGCTGATATTCTGATGTTCAATGCGAACAAGGTGCCGGTTGGTCGTGACCAGGTTCAGCACCTTGAAATGGCGCGTGACATTGCCCAGCGTTTTAACCATTTGTATGGTCAGGGACGTGAATACTTCGTGTTGCCCGAGGTCCAGATTGACGACGATGTGGCCACCTTGCCCGGGCTTGACGGCCGTAAAATGTCCAAGAGCTACAACAACACCATCCCCTTGTTTGAAGGTGGCAGCAAGGCCATGCGTCAGGCAGTCATGCGTATTGTCACTGATTCGCGCCAGCCGGGTGAACCTAAAGATCCCGACAGTGCTCATGTCTATGCCTTGTATCGGGCCTTTGCCAGTGCAGATCAAACGGCGTCATTCCGTGCAGCACTGGAAGGCGGCCTGGGCTGGGGTGAGGCCAAAGAAGCGTTGTTTGTTTTGCTCGACGGTATTGTTGCCCCGATGCGTGATCGCTACGAGTCCCTGATGGCCAACCCCCGGCAAATTGAAGACATTTTGCAGGCGGGGGCAACCAAGGCGCGCAAGCAGTCGGCCGAGCTGATGTCAGCCCTGCGCGAGGCCGTAGGCCTGCGGCAGCCTCAGGCCAGCACCGCCAAGCTGGCCAGTGCCAAGTCAAAGTCTGGCAAGGCGGCACGTCTGGTCAGTTTCCGCGAGGCTGATCGATTCCATTTCCGTTTGCTGGCAGCCGATGGCACTGAATTGCTGTTATCCGAAGGCTTCGAAAACCCCAAAGTTGCGGGCCAAATGATGGCGGTACTCAAGCAACAGCCGCTTGATCAGCTGGTAACGCTGGACGGTGACCAGGTCGTTGTGCATGTGAACGGGCAGCGGGTCTGCACGTTTGCGCAAGAAAAAATGGCCCCGGTATCCGAGGCCATTGCATCCTTTCAGCAAGACTGATTCTCTCCTGGTTTTTCCGGTTGAGGGAGTTCAACCGGAAAAAACCGATTTACGCCTGGTGTGTTGAATCGTATATCCGGCTGTTTAGTGTCTGGAAACGGCAACCCGAATTCAGTTCGTCACCCTGGTTTATTTCTTGAGCTTTGCAAATGCGGCCGCCATGGCACCCAGACCCTCCTGGGTGGTGGCGGCTTTTTCACGCCGGCCTCCTCCGCTGTTGCCGCGGGTGTTTCCCGAGGCTGCTGAAGGGCCGCGTGTTGCTCCCGCATCGTTACGCTGTGCAGGACCCGAGTCATCGCTTAGCCGCATGGTCAGGGCAATGCGCTTGCGCGCCACGTCCACTTCCTGAACCTTGACTTTCACGGTTTGCCCGACACGGACCACGTCGCGCGGATCTTTGACAAACCGTTCAGCCAGGGCCGAAATGTGGACCAGACCATCCTGATGCACGCCAATGTCTACGAAGGCACCAAAGTTGGCCACGTTGGTCACGACACCTTCCAGAATCATGCCTGGAGTCAGATCATTGATGGTGTTTACGCCTTCCTTGAACTGGGCTGTCTTGAACTCCGGACGAGGGTCGCGTCCGGGTTTTTCGATTTCCGAAAAAATGTCCTTGACGGTCGGGACCCCAAATTTTTCGTCAGTGAATTCGGCGGGGGACAGCCCCGTCAATGCACCCTGGCGGCCCATGACCTCTTTGGCCTGTGCGTTGATTTTTTTCAGGATGCGTTCGACGACGGGGTAGGCTTCGGGGTGAACTGCCGAGGCATCCAGCGGGTTATCGCCATTGGCGATACGCAGGAAGCCGGCAGCCTGCTCGAACGCCTTGTCGCCAAAGCGGGGCACTTTCATCAATTGCTTGCGGTTGGGGAAGGCGCCGTTTTCGTCACGCCAGGTCACAATATTGCGCGCCAGTGTTGCGTTCAGGCCCGAGACGCGACTGAGCAACGGTGCCGAGGCGGTGTTCACATCGACACCTACCGCATTTACACAGTCTTCAATCACGGCATCCAGCGACCGAGCCAGTTCACGCTGGTTTACATCGTGCTGGTACTGTCCAACGCCAATTGCCTTGGGTTCAATCTTGACCAGCTCGGCCAGCGGGTCTTGCAGGCGGCGTGCAATCGAAACCGCGCCGCGCAGGCTGACGTCCAGGTCGGGGAATTCAAGCGCGGCCAGTTCCGATGCTGAATATACCGAGGCGCCGGCTTCGGAAACGACCACACGTTTGGCTTTAATGTCGGCGAACTTTGCGCTCATGTCGGCGGCCAGTTCTTCGGTTTCACGGGATGCCGTGCCATTACCGATGGCGATCAATTCAACCTGATGCTTCAGGGCCAGCGCGGCGAGTGTGTTGATTGAGCCTTCGTAATCACGCCGAGGCTCGAACGGGTAAATCGTACTGGTGGCCAGCAGCTTGCCGGTAGGATCAATGACGGCAACCTTCACGCCGGTTCGAATACCCGGGTCCAGACCCATGACGGCCTTGGGGCCGGCGGGTGCGGCCAGCAACAGATCTTTCAGGTTGGCCGCAAACACGCGAATAGCCTCTTGCTCGGCATGCTCGCGCAAACGATTCACCAGTTCTGTTTCAAAGGCCGTAAGCAGTTTCACGCGCCAGGTCCAGCGACAGACCTCGCCCAGCCATTTGGCACGAGCTGAGGCATTGGTGTCAAAGCGTGCGCCAATTGAAAGAAACGCGGCAACACGACTGACGCAGGGGTGTGGGGTTTGTTCTTCAAGTTCAGGGGCCAACCCGATGCGCAGGTCAAGAACACCTTGCTGACGACCTCGTAGTAATGCAAGGATACGGTGCGAGGGCAGGGTGCGCAGCGGTTCGTGAAAGTCAAACCAGTCACGAAAGTTTGCCCCCTCGGTTTCTTTGCCATCAATGACCTTAGAGTACAGCAAGCCGGTTTGCCACAGATGGTCGCGCAGGTCGGCCAGCAAGTCGGCATTCTCGGCGTAGCGTTCGGCCAGGATGTCACGGGCGCCGTCAAGAGCCGCCTTGGCGTCAGCAACGCCGGCATCGGCATTAAGGTAATTGCTGGCCAGCACGGCCGGGTCGGCATTGGTGTCGTTCAGTATGGCGTCGGCCAGTGGCTCAAGGCCGGCTTCACGGGCAATTTGGGCACGCGTGCGGCGCTTGGGCTTGTACGGTGCGTAAAGATCTTCCAGGCGTTGTTTGGTAGTGGCCGCCTGCAATTCGGCAGAAAGTTCGGGCGTCAGCTTGCCCTGTTGTTCAATCGATTCAAAAACGGTGGCGCGCCGGTCTTCCAGTTCGCGGACATAAATCAGCCGCAATTCCAGATTGCGCAACACGGTGTCGTCCAGCCCGCCCGTAACTTCCTTGCGATAGCGTGCAATAAACGGCACCGTGGCACCACTGTCCAGCAGTTCGACAGTCGCTGCCACCTGAGCCGGTCGTACACCCAGTTCTTCGGCGAGCAGGGCAATAATTCGTTCGGGAGAATTGTTCAGCATCGCGGGCGTTACCGCGGCAGTAGTAGCAGTCATTATTCAGTCGCTTTCAGTCACATCAACAAGCGGGGCATTTTGCCACATTCAGGCCGGCGAGGTTCCTGCAGGCGGTTATCATCTTGCTTTGATTGATCACAGGTTGGATGACTTTCCCATGTTGCTGCAAGAACTCGATGCGATATTTGCCCAAGACGGCCCGATTGCCACGGCAGTGCCGGGCTATCACCCGCGTCAGGCGCAGCTGGAGCTGGCTCGTGCCATCAATGATGCCATCAGCGATGGCAGTACCCTGATTGCCGAAGCGGGGACCGGCACAGGAAAAACCTGGGCCTATCTGGTCCCGGCGTTTTTAAGCGGGGTCAAGGTACTGGTGTCCACTGGTACCCGTACTTTGCAAGACCAGTTGTATCGCCGTGATCTGCCGCGCTTGCGCAAGGCATTGGCCTTGCCGGTAACCACAGCACTGCTTAAAGGGCGGGGCAATTATGTTTGTCACTATCACCTTGAGCGCCTGCAAGGTGATGACCGGGCGCTGAAGTCGCGCGCTGAAATTGCCCAGTTGCGTCATATTTCGGTATTCACCCAGCAGTCACGCACGGGCGACAAGGCCGAACTTGCCGAGGTGCCCGAGGAAGCCGATATCTGGAGCAGGGTGGTGTCAACGCGTGATAACTGCCTGGGGCAAGACTGCCCCAATGTGCGTGATTGCTTCGTTCTCAAGGCGCGCCGCGAGGCCCAGGAGGCCGATATCGTTGTGGTGAATCATGCACTGTTCATGGCAGATCTGGCGCTGCGTGAAGAAGGTATAACTGATCTGTTGCCCGAGGTGCAACTGGTCGTTTTTGATGAAGCCCACCAACTGCCCGATGTCGCGACACGGTTTCTTGGTAGCAGTGTGTCGTCACACCAATTGATCGATCTGGCCCGCTCGGTT
>JBAYOZ010000165.1:0-4522 GCA_041677965.1 Pusillimonas sp. | reverse complement strand
ATCGGTCGCGGCGAGGAAGTCGGCCATGTGGTGGCATTTCTGGCCACTGACAAAGCCTCATGGCTGACCGGAGCCGATATCCCCGTTGATGGCGGATTTTCCATGCTCGGCCCCGATCGCGGCATTTCACCGCGCGCCTGGTTCGCCCAGCTCGCGCCGCAAAATAAGGATTAATAAACAAAGGCTTGCTTGCGGCTGTTACAATCTTTAGTTCGCTGAAGAATTGGAGAGTGGTCATGCAACTTGTGTTTTCGGCGGGCATTATTTTGCTCGTCGTAATCTGGGGCGTCACTGCGCCAGCCTCGCTGGGCGAGGTTTTCAGCCAGCTTCTGGGTACGATCAGTACCAATTTTGGCTGGCTTTATTTGTGGGTGGTTCTGGCGCTTGTCTCGGTCGCCGCGCTGCTGGTGTTCAGCCGCTACGGCGACCTGAAGCTGGGCGGGGAAGATGACGAGCCCGAATTTTCGCTGGTCAGCTGGTTTGCCATGCTGTTTGCTGCCGGTATGGGCATTGGTCTGGTGTTCTGGGGCGTGGCTGAACCCATTTCGCATTTTGGGGCACCGCCCCCGGGCATAACGCCTCAAACGCCGGAAGCGGCCAATGCCGCCATGCGTTACAGCTTCTTCCACTGGGGTTTGCACCCGTGGGCTGCGTACAGTGTTGTGGCGCTGGCCATTGCCTTCTTTTCGTTCCGTCGCGGTAATCCGGCGCTGGTCAGTGCGGCCACCGAAGCCTTGCCCTGGTCATGGGCTCCCAAAATTTCGGTTCTTGTGAATGTGCTGGCCATTATTGCAACGGCCTTTGGTGTGGCCGCCTCACTTGGTATCGGGGCGCTGCAGATCAATGGCGGTCTGAACGCGGTGTTCGGCGTTCCGGTCAGTGCGGGCGTACAGGTGGGCATCATTGTGGTGACCACAGTGCTGTTTCTTGGGTCGGCGGTCACCGGTGTGTCGCGCGGGATCAAATGGCTTTCCAATATCAACCTGTGCCTGGCTGGCCTGCTGATGCTGTCGGTCTTTCTGCTGGGGCCAACGGTGGCCATTATCGACACGTTCACCACAACACTGGGGGCGTATGCCAGCGAGTTTGTGCGCATGAGCTTGCGCACCACACCGTTCCGCGATAGTGGCTGGGTTGGGGGCTGGACCGTGTTTTACTGGGCCTGGTGGATTGCCTGGTCGCCGTTTGTCGGGCTGTTTATTGCCCGTGTTTCACGCGGTCGAACCATTCGCGAGTTCATCCTGGGCACCGTGTTTGCGCCAACCCTGGCCGGGTTTCTGTGGTTTTCGGTGTTCGGTGGTACGGCCCTTCATATGCAAATCTGGGAAGCCGTGCCTCTTGCCGATGCGGTCAAGGCCGATGTTGCAACCGCATTGTTCGTTATGTTCGATGCCATGCCGATGGGCACGTTGATGTCTGTCGTGGCAACAGTTCTGGTGCTGGTGTTTTTCGTCACTTCGGGCGATTCAGCGACCCTGGTGCTGGGCATCATGAGTACGGGTGGCCGTGAAGATCCCAAAGCGTACGTGAAAATCATCTGGGGCTTGCTGATTGCGGGTATTGCCATCAGCCTGTTGCTGGCAGGTGGCGTTCAGGCGGTCCAGACCGCCACGATTGTGTTTGCCTTGCCATTTACCCTGGTTATCTTGCTGATGGTGTATTCGTTGTGGCGGGCTATTCGTATCGAGTGGCGTGAAGAGCAGCAGCGCGAGCGTGCCCTGCGCCGCCGTTTGCGTGAAATTGCCGATGCGTCAACACCCAAACCCTGAATCCCCTGAAAACCAATCTATCATGAGAAAAATTTCATTAGTCTTTGCCGGTGTTCTGACGCTGGCGTCTTTTTCGGTGGTGGCCAACGAGGTGTCCACTACGTCCGGTTGGACGTTTGAACCCTACGGGTCGTTGCGTATGCAGGCCGAGGCCGTTCGGCCTCATGACCAGGGGGCCATGGACAAGTATGTAGGCCTGCGTGACGCGTATTCACGGCTGGGAGTCAAGGCGGGCTATACGTTCAACCCACACTGGGTGGCGTTTGGCCAGGTCGAGGTCCCTTTCGATTCAGCCAACTTTCGCTTGCGTGACCCCTACGACCAGGGCGGGTTCGGGCGTGAAGACCGCCAGCGCTGGCGTCTGGCCAACCTGGGCCTGAAAACGCCCTACGGTACTGTCACCTATGGCATGCAATGGATGCCCTACTACAACGCCATTGCCGCAACCGTTGACCAGTTCAGCAGTTATTACAGCGGGTTTGCCACTTACACCTCGTCGCGGGTCATGGACACTGTTTCGTATTACAGCCCGACAATGGCCGGGTTTTCGTTTGCCGGTTCCTATTCGGCGGCCTCGGGCAACCGTCGTTCTGCCGCCCGTATTGATGACCGGCGCATACAGTTTACGGCGTCGTACGATATCACCGCGTCTACCCGGGTTTCGGCCGGGGTGGATGACCGCGGCGACGCCGGTTATGGCCGCAACCGGGTCTATGGTGTGGCAGCGACGCACCGGTCGGGCCCCTGGTATTTTGCGGCCAAGTACGAGCGCTTCGATACCGGCAACCAAACGCCAGGCAGTTTTTCGCGCGATGGCAATGAGGCCGTAAATGTTCTGGCGGCGTATACCTTTGGCGCCAATACGGTGCGTGCCATGGCGGCCAATGTGCAAGATTACGGTGACACCCTGTTTCAGGTGGGTTTTGACCATCAATACAACGATGACCTGAAACTGTTTGCCGAGTTCTATTACGAACGCAATACTGCCGCGCTGACCCGCAAGCGTGGTGGTCTGGCCGAGGCGGTGCCTGGCATCAATGGCGGTCACGCGTTCATGGTTGGCGCCCGTTACGACTTTTGATGGTTTCCGGGCGGGGCACTGTGTAGGTGGTTACCTCGGCCCTGATGGCATGCAGTTGTGCCATCAGGGTATCGGTGCGGCCGGTTTGTGGCACCCTGCCGGTGGCCCGGATGTCGCGGCCGATGGCGTCCAGCAGCTGAAGGGTATGATCGGCGCCGACCATTTGCAAGGTGCCCTTGATTTTGTGCAGTGCGGCCCGAATTGCGGCGGTATCTTTGCCGGATACGGCCTGTTCAAGTGACTGAACGTAGTGCGGTATTGAGCGCACGATAATATCGGCCAGTTCCTTGAACAACGCGTCGTCACCGGCCATGGTGCGCAAGGTGGCCGGGTTGGTCAGGGGCTCGTAGAGCGCAGGGCCGGGTGTCATTTGGCATAAAGTCGCGTTTTGGCGGCACAGCAACCACGCAGATAGCCACGCAGCTCGTCGAAATTGATGGGCTTGCTCATGTACAGCACGCCGGCCGGCAAGCCCCCGCGCGCGTCAACCTCGGTTTCCGACAAGTTGGTCAGTACTGCAATATGTGACAGACGAAAATTGGGCCGACTGGTCAGGGCTGCCGTTGTCTGGCCGTCGGCGTAAAATCTGTGTTTTGATACAGATCGCAAGAGGTGAGTGATGTCGGTTCAACAATTGTTGAAGCAGGTGTTGCAGTCTGGCCAGGGCCTGGGTCAGTCGGCGGGTTCCCAGTTGGGCGAACTGGCCAAAGGCAGCGGGCTTGGCGGGTTCGGTGGTGGCGCACTTGCCGGTGGCGTTCTGGGTGTGCTGCTGGGCAATAAAACCTTGCGTAAAAAGGGCGGGAAAATTGCCACATACGGTGCGGCAGCCGCGCTGGGTGCAGTTGCCCTGAAGGCCTACCAGGACTGGCAGGGCAGCAAGCAGGCGGGTGCGGCGTCAGCGCCGGCGCCAGTGGTTCCTTCCGCCACGCCTGTTTCGACACCGGCCGCTTTGGGGTGGTCAGAACCCGAACTTGAACACCACAGCCGCGTGATTTTGTCGGCCATGATTGCTGCGGCCAAGGCCGACGGCCATATCGGGCCACAAGAGCGCCAACTTATCGAATCTGAACTGGCCCGTGTCGCGTCCAGTCCGTCAGACCGTGCCTGGTTTGAAGCCGAGCTGCAAAAGCCCGCCGATCCGGCATCCATTGCGACCCTGGCAACCACCCCCGAAACGGCGGCCGAGGTTTATCTGGCCAGTGCGCTTGTCATTGATGAAGAAAGCTTCATGGAGCGTGCCTACCTTGATGAGCTGGCGCGCCAGTTGAATATTGACGGGTCGTTGAAAACCCGGCTTGAAGCCCAGTTGAAGGCCTTGTAATGTCACGTTTGTTCACACGCGATCTGATCCTCCTGATTGTCTGTCAGGGGCTGTTCTTTACCAATAATGTCACGTTCATCGCCATTAACGGGCTGGTTGGCATGAGTCTGACCCCGGTGCCCTGGATGGCCACGCTGCCCATCATGGGGTATGTGGTCGGTGGTGCCTTGTCTACGGCACCTGTGGCGCGCACACAAAGTCGTTTCGGGCGCAAGAAGTCATTTCAGTTTGGTTTGGTTACGGCTGTTGTGTCATCGCTTCTGTGTGCGCTGGCGGTTTATATCGGGCAGTTCGGGCTGCTGGTGGCGGCAACCGTACTGGCAGGGTATTACAGTGCCAACGGCCAGTTGT
>JBAYOZ010000164.1:0-4555 GCA_041677965.1 Pusillimonas sp. | reverse complement strand
GAAATGAGCATCTACGAAGACATCCCCCATTTGCTGGCACCGGTCGTTACCGACATGCGCCATGCCGCCAACGCCCTGAACTGGTGCGTTGGCGAAATGGAAAAGCGCTACAAACTGCTTAGCAAGCTGGGTGTGCGCAACCTGGCGGGTTACAACGCCAAAATCCGCGAAGCGGAAAGCCGGGACGACGTCATTCCCAACCCGTTTTCGCTCACCCCCGATGCGCCCGAACCCCTGTCGACGTTGCCGCATATCGTCGTGGTCATCGACGAGCTGGCCGACTTGATGATGGTGGTGGGCAAGAAGGTCGAAGAGCTCATCGCGCGGCTGGCGCAAAAGGCGCGTGCCGCAGGCATTCACCTGATTCTGGCTACGCAGCGGCCCAGCGTTGATGTCATTACCGGCCTGATCAAGGCCAATATTCCCACCCGCATTGCGTTTCAGGTGTCGTCCAAGATTGATTCGCGCACCATTCTTGACCAGATGGGGGCCGAAAGCCTGTTAGGTATGGGTGACATGCTGTACATGCCACCCGGTTCGGGTTTGCCGGTGCGGGTGCACGGGGCATTTGTCAGTGACGAAGAAGTGCATCGTGTGGTTGAGAAGCTGAAAGCGCAAGGGGAACCAAACTACGTTGAAGGTGTCCTTGAGGGTGGGGTTGAGGGAGAGACCGGTGACGGCGTCAGTGCGGTTACAGGCTTTGCCGATGCCGAGTCCGACCCGCTTTACGACCAGGCTGTTCAGGTCATTCTGAAGAACCGTCGTGCGTCCATCTCGTCGGTTCAGCGGCACCTGCGCATTGGTTATAACCGGGCCGCCCGCTTGCTCGAACAAATGGAGCAAGCCGGTCTGGTGTCGGCCATGCAATCCAACGGCAACCGCGATATTCTTGTGCAGGGCGAGGCCGGCGGCGCCGACTAACGGCCCGATGCGGTTTGCGTGTGTCTGGCAGGCCTCTTTTGTTGTATTTTTCGGTCGACTTTTCTTCTTGATATCGTACGGGCCATGATCAAAAAAATTTCCATGCTTGTCGCAAGCCTTCTGTTGGGGGCCGTACCGTTATTGGCGGCTGCATCTACGGCCGAGGCCCAGTTGCGTCACTTTATTGAAAACGTAACGTCGGCCAGCGGTCAGTTCCAGCAGCATACCGTGGCCGCCCAGGGGCGGGGCAAACCGGCGCAAACCGGTGACTTTTCGTTTCAGCGGCCAGGCAAGTTTCGCTGGATGGTACAAAAGCCGTTCGAGCAACTTATTGTTTCCGATGGCCGGCAGCTCATGCAATATGATCCAGATCTGGCTCAGGTGACACAGCGCAGTGTTGACCAGTCCATTGGTGCATCACCGGCGGCCATCTTGTTTGGATCGGGTTCGCTTGACGCGTCATTCCAGCTTGGCGCCCTGGCTGACCGCGATGGTCTGGCCTGGTTGCGAGCGACGCCGCGCGGTGCAGATGCGGGTTTCAAGTACGTTGATATGGCCTTTGACAATAATTTGCCCGCCCGGCTCGAACTGCTCGATGCGTTCGGGCAAACCACGGTCATTGAGCTGGGTAAAGTCTCGGTCAATCCGACGTTGCCGGCATCCGAGTTCCGTTTTGTTGCCCCGGCAGGTGTCGACGTGGTCAAGCTGCAATGATCATCGCCGCCGTTGTTGTCATTCGGCGTGGTGATAGCCGTGGCTGACCTGTTTTCCCAAGAGCCTGCCGCACCGCTGGCCGAGTTGTTACGGCCTCAACGGCTGGATGACGTCATTGGTCAATCACATTTGCTTGGCGAGGGCAAGCCTCTGCGTCTGGCGTTTCAGTCAGGCAAACCGCATTCGATGATTTTCTGGGGGCCGCCGGGGGTGGGTAAAACCACGCTGGCGCGTCTGACGGCGACGGCATTCGACTGCGAATTCATTGCCTTGTCGGCGGTCTTTTCCGGGGTCAAGGATATCCGGGCGGCCATGGAGCAAGCCCAGCACAACCTCGCTCTGGGCAGGCACACCATCTTGTTTGTTGACGAGATTCACCGTTTCAACAAATCGCAGCAAGACGCTTTGCTGCCTTATGCGGAAAGTGGTCTGGTGACGTTTATCGGTGCCACCACCGAAAATCCCTCGTTCGAGGTCAATTCTGCGTTGCTGTCGCGCGCCCAGGTGTATGTCCTGCAATCGCTGGGCGACGATGAACTGAAGCAGTTGCTGCAGCGAGCCCGGCAGCAGGTACTGCAGGGCCTGGAATTCGACGAGGTGGCGGTTGACACGCTGGTGGGTTATGCCGATGGTGACGCCCGGCGGTTGCTGAACCTTCTGGAACAGTGTCAGACCGCCGCCGGTGCCAGTGGTGTTACGCGCATTGATGCCGCGTTTATCCAGAATGCGCTCACCTTGAACAGCCGCCGTTTCGACAAGGGCGGTGATAATTTCTATGACCAGATTTCAGCGCTGCATAAATCGGTTCGTGGCTCGCACCCTGATGCGGCGCTGTATTGGCTGACACGCATGCTCGATGGCGGGGCTGACCCGCGCTATCTGGCGCGTCGTATTGTGCGTATGGCTTGGGAAGACATTGGTCTGGCAGACCCGCGCGCCTTGCAAATAGCCAATGATGCGGCGGATACGTTTGAACGGCTGGGTAGCCCCGAGGGCGAGCTGGCGTTGGGTCAGGCTGTTATCTATCTGGCGGTTGCCGCCAAAAGCAACGCAGGCTACAACGCCTGGAATCAGGCACGCGCGTTCGTGAAGAAAGATAAAAGCCGCGAGGTGCCGGTGCATTTGCGCAATGCCCCGACGAAACTCATGAAAGAGCTGGGCTATGGGCACGCGTATCGCTACGCCCACGACGAGCCCAATGCCTATGCGGTCGGTGAAACCTATTTGCCGGATGGCATACCCGAGCCGGGGTGGTACCAGCCTGTACCGCGGGGCCTTGAAATCAAGATTGCCGAAAAGCTTGCCCTGTTGCGCAAGTGGGATGACGACGCGAATAAGACGTAGTCAAGCCGCTTCTTCGATTTACGTGCTGATTAAGGCACCATGCTACGCCTGGTCAGGTTAAGTACAGCCAGTGTCTGCAACGGGTAAAATCTTCCGTGCCCGTTCCCGTAAAATCCCCCTGTTCCTATTCTCTTTTATTTGGTTGATTATGTTAGACCCCAATCAGTTACGCAAAGATCTGCCCAGCGTGGTCAGTGCCTTGGCCCGACGCGGCGTTGAGTTCGACACCGACCGTTTTGCCCAGCTTGAAGCGCGGCGCAAGGCAGTCCAGGTCGAGACCGAAAATCTCCAGGCGCGTCGCAATGCCGTGGCCAAGCTGGTTGGGCAACTTAAATCCCGCGGTGAAGATGCCTCAAAAGAGCTGGCAGAGGCCCAGGCGATTCCTGAGCAGCTGAAAGCGCTTGAAAATGATCTGGCCGCAATCCAGTCTGAATTAAGCGATTGGCTGATGACTCTTCCGAACCTGCCGCATGCCAGCGTACCTGAAGGCAAGTCGTCTGACGATAACGTTGAGGTCCGTCGTTGGGTGCCTGGCCCGGTGGATGCGCAGGGTAACCCGGCGCCGCTGCCGTTCGAGCCCAAAGACCACGTTACGCTGGGCGAGCCCCTTGGGCTTGATTTTGAATCGGCTCGCAAGCTGGCGGGTTCACGTTTCATGATGTTGCGCGGGGCCGCAGCGCGTTTGCACCGTGCTACAGCCCAGTTCATGCTTGACCTGCAAAGCGAGACGCACGGTTACACCGAATGCTACACCCCGTATATCGTGAACAGTTCCACCTTGTTTGGTACCGGTCAGTTGCCCAAGTTCAAAGATGACATGTTCTGGGTGACCAAGGGTGGTCAGGACAAAGAGCCGCAGGTGGATGAAAACGGTAACCCGGTCGAAAAAGAAGACCTATACCTGATTTCAACCTCGGAAATCACGCTGGCGGGTTCCATGCGTGACACCATCACGCCGCTGGCTGATCTGCCCATCAAAATGACCGCGCATACCCCGTGCTTCCGTTCGGAAGCGGGCAGTGGCGGGCGCGATGTCCGTGGTGTTATTCGCCAGCATCAGTTCGACAAGGTTGAAATGGTGCAAGTGGTGCACCCCGACGAGTCCTATAACGCGCTTGAAGAGATGGTGGGGCACGCCGAAGCCGTGTTGCAAAAGCTCGGCCTGCCGTATCGGGTTGTTTTGCTGTGCGGGGGTGATATGGGCTTTGGCGCTGCCAAAACCTACGACCTTGAGGTCTGGCTGCCGGCCCAGAATACCTGGCGTGAGATTTCGTCGGTTTCTAACTGCGAAGCGTTCCAGGCGCGTCGTTTGCAAGCCCGTTACCGCCCTGAAAAGGGCAAGCCCGAATACCTGCATACCCTGAATGGTTCGGGGCTGGCGGTTGGCCGCGCTCTGGTGGCCATTGTTGAAAACTACCAGCAGGAAGACGGCAGCGTCGTTGTACCCGAAGCGCTGCGGCCTTATATGGGTGGCATCGAACGCCTGTAAGCGTTGACGGTACCGCGATCAGTCGCGGTGCCGGCCCCGGTTGTGGTGCTTGCCGCTTTTATGGCGAGAACCGCGGTGGAAGTCGCG
>JBAYOZ010000163.1:0-4592 GCA_041677965.1 Pusillimonas sp. | reverse complement strand
CCGAAAGCTTACGGCATGAACTTCTGGCCTTGAACCAAAGCGGGCCCGATGAGCTGGTTCGTGCCGCACTGGCGGCCAACCACCTGACCACACACTATGCCGATGCATGCAAACGCCTGCTGGCCAAATCAGGCCTCGATGCAACAAATATCAAGGCTATCGGGGCACACGGCCAGACAGTCAGGCACAACCCCGGTGCCGGTTACACCCTGCACCTGAATGCACCGGCCTTGCTGGCAGAGCTAACCGGCATCAATGTAATTGCTGACTTTCGTACGCGCGACGTTGCTGCTGGCGGTCAGGGAGCACCACTGGTACCGGCCTTCCATGCCGCCGTGTTTCATCACCACACGCCGCGCATCGTGCTGAACCTGGGCGGCATGGCTAACATTAGTGTTCTGGCGCCAGGAGAACCGGTTCGCGGTTTCGATACCGGCCCGGCCAATGTCCTGCTTGATCTCTGGTGCGAACGTCACACAGGCCAGACTTACGACAAAAACGGGGCGTGGGCGGCAAGCGGCACCGCCAGCCCAGAGCTGCTTGATTTCCTGCTTCACAGCGAACCCTGGTTTGCTTCGCCACCACCAAAATCAACCGGGCGCGATCTGTTCAACGCCACATGGCTGGATGAACGGTTAACCGCCTGGCAATCAGCCCAGCCGGCAGCAACACTGGCCCCGGCCGACATTCAGGCCACACTGTTGGCACTGACGGCGCAAAGCGTTGCAGATGCGATACAACATGAAGCACCTCACAGCAAAGATATTCTGGTATGCGGAGGGGGGGCATTTAATACGTGCCTGACACAGGCCCTGGCTAAAGCCACAGGGCTACCCGTGGTGCCGACTGACGCGGCAGGAGTGCCTGTGCAGATGGTTGAGGCCCTGGCCTTTGCCTGGCTGGCCTGGGCCTACGACAACAACCACCCTGCCGGACTTCCTTCGGTAACAGGCGCCCGCAAAGCAACGGTACTTGGCTGTTTATATAAAGCCTGAGCATGCCTGGCATTGCCGCAAGACACGACCTTACGCCGAAAACGACGAGCCGCAGCCGCAGGTGGATGTAGCGTTCGGGTTTCGAATCACGAACTGGGAGCCTTCGAGATCGTCTTTGTAATCGATTTCAGCGCCCACCAGATACTGGAAGCTCATGGGGTCGATCAGCAATTGAACGCCTTCCTTGTCGATCGCGGTGTCATCGTCGTTGATGACTTCATCAAACGTGAACCCATACTGAAACCCCGAACAACCACCACCCTGCACGAACACGCGCAACTTGAGATCGGGGTTACCCTCTTCGGCCAGCAGGTCTTTGACTTTTGCTGCGGCAGCGTCGGTAAACACCAACGGTGGCGGGGGAACTTGAAGATCGACAGTTTCTGTCACAGTGCTCATTTTTTTTACTCCGTGCGGCCGGTGGCCGCCAATAACTGCATTAATACGTTGAATCGACCGACCCGGGAACCAAAACACCTGTGGTGCGGGTAGCACGTACCGCAGACCCTTCCATGATGTTAATCGTGACCGAGTTGACGGTAACGCCCTGCGGTACGCCAAGCAAACCCTCGGCACGCTGGAACTGGTCGAAACTGAGCTGCAGCAGGTTTTTTCCCGACTCGCCGGGTTGTTGACCCAACGGGCCTGCCGCCGCAGCATTGAGCTTCATTTTAACGTTTTTGCCATTTTTTACCCCATTAGCCACAAACTCCATAAGGCCATTAAAGGGTTTATCGTGCGTGCCATCACGCATCAGCAAAACGCGATACGCCAATAAACCAGCGCGAGGCTCAAGATCGAAGGCACGAATAGTTACCGCACCTGCAGGCCCGGGAGGCAACAGCTGCTCGTAGAAGGCCAGACGCTCTCGGGTTGCTGCCAGCTCGGTTTGCACTTTTTGCAGGGAAGCTTCCAGTGTTGTGCGCGTGGTCTGCTCGATGAGCAACTGGCTTTGCAGCGCATCGCGCGCTGACACCAGGCCAGACAATTCGTGCCGGTACTGGGCAGACATGAGGTCAAGCTGGGTTTGCACAGCCTGTGCAGACGTCGTTTCGGGCTCTGCATGCCCCGACTGCCCTGCCCAAAAACCGACAGCCATCGCCAGGAAAGCCATAAGCATCCAGACCAGATGCATAACCCAACGCGAAACCCCGGACAGCGTGTTGCTCATGAATTACTGACCCTGTACCGGATTAAAAGTTCCGTTTCAATTGGACGATGTGCCGCCGGTGCCGTTAGACAGCAGTTACGGCAGAACCGCAACGTGCTCGAGCCCGATGGCTTCAGGCAAACCAAACATAATGTTCATGTTCTGCACCGCCTGACCTGATGCCCCCTTGACCAGATTGTCTTGAATAACCAATACCACCAGCTGGTCAGGGCTGGGGCGATGCACCGCGATGCGCAACTGATTTGAGGCGCGTACCGAACGCGTCTCGGGAAGACTTCCGGCCGGCATCACATCGACAAAGGCTTCATCCGCGTAACGCGCTTCGTACAAGGCCTGAAAATCAGTATCGATAGCTTCGGGCAGCACGCGCGCATAAATGGTCGAAAACATGCCGCGGATCATGGGAACCAGGTGGGGCACAAACGTAAGCCCTACCGGCTTGCCGGCAATGCCGGCCAACTGTTCGGAGATTTCGGGGTGGTGACGGTGGCCCGAAACCCCGTACGCCTTGAAACTGTCACTGGCCTCCGAGAACAGGGTAGCCACTTCAGCCTTGCGCCCGGCCCCTGAAACGCCAGATTTGCAATCGGCAATGATGTGGCTGGCATCAACCAGCGCTTTGCCGCCCTCGAGCAAGGGCAACAGCCCCAGAATGACTGTAGTGGGGTAGCAGCCGGGGTTGCCCACCACACTGGCACCGGCAATACGGGCACGGTTCAGTTCGACAAGCCCGTACACCGAGTCGGAAAGAATGTCGGGGCAGCCGTGCGGCATTTTGTACCACTGCTCGAATACGGCGGTATCTTGCAAACGGAAGTCGGCAGCCAGATCAATGATGCGCACACCTTTTTCAAGCAAGGCCTGGGCCTGACTCATGGCGACACCATGCGGCGTTGCAAAAAACACCACATCACACGCGTCAAGGCCTGCCTTTTCCGGGGTGGAAAAACACAAATCAACGCGACCGCGCAGATTCGGATACATCTGGGCCACCGGCATGCCATCTTCTTTGCGCGATGTAATGGCCGTGAGCTCAACCCCGGGATGCTGGGACAACAAACGCAACAGCTCGACCCCCGTATACCCGGTGCCGCCCACAATACCGACCTTGATTTTTTTACCCGCCGAACCTGCAGCCATGTGATACCCCAAAAATTAGTCTGTTCAATTTCGTAATTATGCAACGCCTGCGCACAGCGTGCAGAAACAACCATTTTTCGCCTGAACGCAAAAGCCCCGGCCAGGGCCAGGGCTTTTGCAAGACCCGGATGCCATGCACCCGGATTTTTCGACAATACAGCTTAGCGCTTGCTGAACTGCTTGCGACGACGTGCCTTGTGGAAACCGACTTTTTTACGTTCGACTTCGCGGGCATCGCGAGTAACAAGACCTGCTTGCTTGAGCGCGGGCTTGAGTGTTTCGTCGTAGTCGATCAGGGCACGCGTGATGCCGTGACGCACTGCGCCTGCCTGACCGCTTTCGCCGCCACCGTGAACGTTGATATGGAAATCAAACGATTCGACGTGGCCGGTGAGTTCGAGCGGCTGACGCACGATCATGCGGCCGGTTTCACGGGCGAAATATTCATCGACAGGCTTGCCATTGACGACAATGTTGCCTGAACCTTTTTTCAAGAACACGCGAGCTACCGATGTTTTGCGGCGGCCGGTGCCATAGTTCCAATTACCGATCATGACCTGTCCTTAGATTTCCAGCGATTTAGGCTGCTGAGCGGAGTGCGGGTGCTCGGCGCCGGCGTAAATCTTGAGCTTCTTGGCCATGGCGTAACCCAGGGGGCCTTTAGGCAACATGCCTTTGACCGCTTTCTGGAGGGCACGACCAGGAAAACGCTGCTGCATTTTCTGGAAGTTGGTTTCGGTGATACCGCCGGGATAGCCCGAGTGACGGTAGTAGCGCTTGTCGAGCGCCTTGTTACCGGTTACGACGATGTCGGCCGCGTTGATGATAACGATGTAATCACCGGTGTCAACGTGTGGTGTGAATTCTGGTTTGTGCTTGCCGCGCAGACGACGTGCGACTTCGCTGGCCACACGCCCGAGGACTTTACCCTTGGCGTCAATCACGTACCAGTCACGTTTGACTTCATGCGGCTTGGCCACAAAGGTCTTCATGATGGTTCCTGTTTCAGAGGGTGCGCAACACACTGCCCCTGCCCGAAAAGGCAGGCAGCCCATTGCGCAAATTAAAAGAGTCTTTAACTGAAGGCATCAAAGCGTTGTTACAAGGCTGGCTTTGCCAAACCCATGGTTCGCCCGTACGCACCCAGAAAAGCCCACTATAGTAGCATAAATTGTTGTTTTTGCTACAGCTTATTTGCGCGCCCGGGCCAGCGCTGTTGCCAGATAGTTATCGTAACTGCCTTCCGCCAGACGAAACCACGGCGCCACCTCATCGCGAAAGGCCAT
>JBAYOZ010000162.1:0-4613 GCA_041677965.1 Pusillimonas sp. | reverse complement strand
GCCGAGATGCCAACGACAGGAATGCCGGGGGTCAAAGGGTTCTGACGGAGCAGTTTCTGTGCCGAAAACCCGTTCATGCCGGGCAGGTCAATGTCCATGAGGATCAGGTCGGGCGGGTCGGAACAGGCCAGTTCGATACCCAGTTCGGCCGTGTGCGCGCAAACCAGATTGACGTCGACAATATCGTCAAACAGTTCTTGCATCAGACGCTGGTTGGCCGGGTTGTCTTCGATGTAGAGCACGGTTTGGTGCGCCGGTGTGGCGGCCGGTGTTGCGTTGGCATGAACGGTGGCCTCAGTTTCAGCCATGGGCTCGGGGGCGTGGGCCAGGGGCAGTTCAAACCAGAACTCGCTGCCTTTGCCTTGCTCGCTGCTGACGCCGATGGTGCCGTTCATCAGCAGGACCAGTTTGCGTGTCAGGGCCAGGCCAACGCCCGTGCCTTCGATGCCGCCGGACTCGGCGCCGAGCCGGTTGAAGGGCTGGAACAGTTCGCCTTGGCGGTCGGCCGGAATGCCGATGCCGGTATCGCGTACGCTGATACGGTAACCGGAAGGACGGATTTCATAGCGCAACGAAACCGAGCCGCCTGGCCGGTTGTACTTGATGGCGTTGTTGAGCAGGTTGATCAGGATCTGCTTGACGCGGGTGTAGTCACCCATGACGTGGGCCAGGTGCTGGCCGCTTTTCGGGGCGTCAAGGTAAATGGTGTTCTGGGCGGCCAGGGGGCGCACCAGATCAAGCGCATCATGGATGACTTCCTGGACCTGTATGGGCTCGACAGAAAGCGACATCTTGCCCGACTCGATACGGGCCAGGTCAAGCACCTCATTGATCAGGCTGAGCAGATGGCGGCCGCTGCGAATGATTTGTTCCACCTGGCGCTGGGGGCGTTCGGGCAAGGGTTGACGGCTGTTTTGCAGCAGTTGGGCAAACCCCAGGATGGCGTTCAGCGGTGTACGCAGTTCGTGGCTCATGGATGACAGGAAGTCCGTCTTGGCCTGGCTGGCGCGTTCGGCCTGCTCTTTGGAGTGCTGCACCGTTTCGAGCAAGCGCCGTTGTTCGTTCATTTGCCGGTACAGGTTGATCAGCAAGGCACAGGTCGAGGTGAACGGTTTGAGCCATTCGACCACGCTTTCGTCGTAGCCCTGCGGGGCATTGGCCAGGGCATACATGCCGATGACCTTGCCACGGTCGGTGATGGGGACGGCCAGCAGGCTGGTCAGGCGCGGATGCCCGGGGGGCAGGTGACCGCCCCGCGCATCAACCATGACGTTGTCACTGATGATGGTTTCGCCGTTGGCGAAAACGCGTCCGAGCATGCTGTCTGCGCTACTGAGCGTCAGGTCGCCTTCCACCAGCTTGCGCATCAGATCGCGCGACTCGTCGCTCCAGGACAGATCGGTGATGGCGTGGATTTTCAGTGTGGGCTCATCGGTGTCGTTCTCGATGACTTCGCCGATCAGGGCGTATTCGCTGCCGGTCAGGTTGCGCAGTGCCTGCTTCAGGAACACCCAGAGCGTGTTGCCCGAAACCAGGGCGTGGTAGTCGGTCAGACCGCGATGCAAAAGCTCAAGCAGCTGGCGTTCCTGTCGCTCACGTTCACGGGCAGCGCGGATGTCGCGCAGGTCGGACAGAATGCCGATGAACTGGCGTTGGTCATGGTTATCGGCACCGGCGCCCAAGGCCACTTCACTGATGGCCAGATGTACCGGGATGGTGTCGCCATTCCGGTGTTGGGCGTCGACTTCACGCCCGGTGCCGATGACTTTGGCATGGCCGGTGCGCTGGTAGGCGGCCAGGTAGCCGTCGTGGTCGTTGGCCCATCGTTCCGGCATCAGCATTTTTACGTTTTGCCCGATCAGCTCGTTCTCGCTGTAGCCCAGCATGGTGCAGACAAAGCGGTTGACCTCGATGATGCGGCCTTTGCCATTAATGCGCACAATGCCGGCCGCAGCGCCTTTGATGATGGCCTCGTAGCGTGCGCTGACGACGTTGGTCCGGGCAATTTCATCTTCCAGTGCCCGGGTTTGGTAGTGCATCTGGATGAGTTGTTCGACCTGTCGGGCCAGCAGTTCGAGATGCTGTTGTTGTGTGGATGAAAGGACTCGGGGTGTGGTGTCGATAAGGCACAACGTACCCAGAATGAAACCGCTGTTCGAGCGCAAGGGTGCGCCGGCGTAAAAGCGGATATGCGGTTCGCCGGTGACCAGCGGGTTCTGCGCAAAGCGTGCGTCTTGTGACGCGTCTTCAATCAGCAGCACATCGCCCGTGTTGATCACGTAGGCACAGAACGACACATCGCGCGGTGTTTCGCTGACGCACAAACCATAAGAAGATTTGAACCATTGGCGGTTGCTGTCTACCAGTGACACGAGGGCAATGGGTACGTCGAACAAGCCGGCCGCCAGCCGGGTCAGGTTGTCGAAGCTGTCATCATCGGGGGTATCGAGAATGCCGAGTTCGTGCAGTGCGGCTACGCGGGCGGCATCGTTCGCGGGGATGGGAGGAGGTGTGGTGCTCATGCGAAGGCGTGTGAGGGGTCTGTGCAGGCAGTGTACCCCGTCAGCCAGTCTCATCAAGGACTTTGCGTACTTTGTTGGCCAGTTCGTTGCGTCGGTAGGGCTTGCTGAGCAGATTGACGCCGCGATCAAGGCGGCCGTGATGGACGATGGCGTTTTCGGTGTAGCCTGAGGTGTATAGAATTTTCAGAGTGGGGCATAAGGCCAGCGCCTGTTCGGCCAGCTGACGCCCATTCACCCCGCCCGGCATGACGACATCGGTGAACAGCAGGTCGATGTCGAAGGTGTGGGCCAGTATTTGCAGGGCCTCCGGGCCGGATGCGGCCTGTGTGACGCGATAACCCAGGCTTTCCAGCAGGGAAACCACATGGCTGCGCACCAGCTCGTCGTCTTCCACGGCCAGGATATGTTCACGCCCGGTTTGCGTGGCCTTGACAGGGGCCGGACCAACCTGGACCAGGCCTTGTGCATTGGCGCGCGGGAAATACAGGCGGATGGTGGTGCCCTCGCCCTGCTCCGAGTAAATCTTGATGTGTCCGCCAGACTGTTTGACAAACCCGTACACCATCGAGAGCCCCAGCCCGCTGCCCTTGCCCACGGGTTTGGTGGTGTAGAACGGATCAAAGGCCCGGCTGGCCACCTCGGGGGGCATACCGCTTCCGGTGTCCGATACCGAGATCATCACGTACTGGCCCGCTTTCACGTCGTGATGCTGGCAGGCATAGTTGTCATCGAGATGGGCGTTGGCCGTTTCTATGGTCAGTTTGCCGCCATTCGGCATGGCATCGCGCGCATTGATGCCCAGGTTCAGAATGGCCGATTCCAGTTGTCCGGCATCCACTTCGATGGGCCAGACACCGCCGCCGCGCACCAGTTCGATTTCAACGTCTTCGGTCAGCGCGCGACGCAGCAGTGCTTCCATGCTGGCGACCAGCTTGTTGGTATCGAGAACATCGGGTTCCAGCGGCTGGCGACGTGCAAAAGCCAGCAGGCGGTTGGTCAGCTCGGCACCGCGTTCGGCGGCTTTTGAGCTCATGTCGGCAAATACGCGCAGGCTGGGCTGGTCTTCGAGCGACTCTTTGAGCAGTTCGGCGTTACCCATGATCACAGTCAGCAGGTTGTTGAAGTCGTGGGCCACACCGCCGGTGAGTTGGCCAACGGCTTCCATTTTGTGGGCCTGGTGAAGCCGTTCAGCCACATCGTGCTGTTCGGTGGTGTCTTGTATGACGCCGTTCAGGATGCGCCCTTCCGCAGACAACGAAAGTTCGGCAACCCCGCGGATATGGATGACCTTGCCGTCAGGGCGCAGGATTCGGTGCCGGATATCGAAAGTTGGCGTGGGGTTTGTGGCAAATGCGGCAAATGCCGCCTGAAACCCGGCCCGGTCATCGGGGTGAACACAGGCAAAATAGGCGTCTGGCGTATGCCCGAACCCGGTTCGGCTGACACCATAGATGTCATAAATATTGTCTGACCACACCAGTTTCAGGGTGTCAAGGTTCAGGCTCCAGAACCCCAGCCCCAGCAGGCGCTGGGCCATGCGCAGGTTGGCTTCGTATTTGGAGAGCCGCTGTTGCTGCTCGGTGCCGGATTCCGCACGAGGCAAGGCCGGATTTTGCCCGTTGACATGCCCGAGCAGGCCGGCGGTGGCCGTGACATCGTGAACGGCAACGACACGCACGGCCTTGTTATTGAACGTAATAGGTTCGGAAACGATGTTGACGTAGAGAATGCGGCCGTCTTTGGTCAGGTGGCGCCACAAATTGCCTTCGCTGCGCCGGCGCGGGTCAAGTTGCTTGATGAATGCCGCTACCCGCGCGATGTCTTCCGGTGGCCGGATAGCGGTGATGGACAGCGACAGAAACTCGTCCCGGCTGTAGCCGTAGACGGAAGTGGCGGCCCGGTTGACCTCGAGAATCAGCATGGTTTCCGGGTCGTACACCAGCATTGGGTCGGGGTGGCTCTCGAAGAAGAAACCCAGCGAATTTGACATGCGGCGGCCTGTGATCGGTAAAGGCATTGACAAGGAATGTTACCGATTCTAGCACCCGCATTTGACAAAAAACCCCGTGGTGACACGGGGTTTTCCATAGG
>JBAYOZ010000161.1:0-4661 GCA_041677965.1 Pusillimonas sp. | reverse complement strand
TAGCGCAGCAAATCAGTGCGATGGGGCCTGAGATTTACCGGCGTCATCATTCGTGACACTTAAAAAAAGCCCGGCAACACGCTGTTTGCCGGGCTTTTGCTTGTTTGGGCGGTTCTTGCCGGGTTAGAACGGGATGTCGTCGTCCATGTCGGCCAGGTTGGCGGCAGGGGCGGCCTGGGGTGCTGCCGGGCGCGGCTGGCTGGGGCGTTGCTGGCGAGGTGCGGGGGCGTCCTGGCCGAAGTCAGCGCCGCCGCCCATGTCCATGCCGCCACCATCGCGGCCGCCCAGCATTTGCATTTGTTCGGCAACGATTTCCGTGCTGTAGCGGTCGGCGCCGGTGTCTTTGTCTTGGTATTTGCGGGTTTTGATTCGGCCCTCGACATAGACCGAACGCCCTTTTTTCAGGTATTCGCCGGCGATTTCAGCCAGGCGGTTGTAAAACACCACGCGGTGCCATTCGGTTTCTTCGCGTTTTTCGCCGCTGTTGCGGTCTTTCCATTGCGAGGTGGTGGCGATGGACACATTGCAGATGGCCACGCCGTCGGGGCTGTACCGCACTTCGGGGTCACGCCCCAGGTTGCCCACCAGAATCACTTTGTTTACAGAAGCCATTTAATCCCCCGGATCAATAAAATTCACAGTGCCATTATCGTTGAATCAAGGCCAACGAAACAGCGGTATAGGTAGTAGTGCGGGCGCATGTTTTTGTCCGGCCGGCGCCACGAAAGCGGGGCCTGCCGGTGTGGCAGTCGCCCCTTCAGAACTCAGTTGCCGTTGCGAAAGCCGCGGGTTGTCAGGAACCAGACAAAGGCCAATACCGCACACACCAGAAACACATATGAAGTATTGCCCGCAGCGGACAGCACCCCGCCCAGCGAGGCCCCGGCAAAGACCCCCAGCGATTGGGTAGTATTGTAAAAGCCCAGCGCCAGCCCCTTGAACTCGGGGGGGGCTACGCGTGATACCAGCGACGGTTGCAAGGCTTCCAGTATGTTGAAGGCTACAAAAAAACCGATCAGAAGAGCGACCATGGACACGAAGTGCTGGCTGGCCCAGGGCAGGAAGGCCAGCACCACCACCAGCCCGGCAACGGCGACTTCCAGGGCGACTTTGTGGGCTCGGCGGGTTTCGGTATAGAACACGGCCGGCACCATCAGTACAAACGACAGCAGGATGACCGGCAGATAGACTTCCCAAAGGCGCGAGGCATCGTACCCCCCCAGCCTTGCCAGAATGCCGGGCACCACCACGAACATCGCCATCAGTATGAAGTGCAGGCAGAACACCCCGAAATTCAGGCGCAGCAGGTCGGTATGGCCCAGCACATCAGAGGCCTTGGCCTGCACAATGGGCTGCATGGACTGCGGGGCGTCTGGCACAACAAAGGCGGCGATCAGCAGACAAATGAAGCCCAGCAGGCTGATGGCCCAGAACAGGCCCGAAAGCCCGAATTCGCCAACCAGTACGGGCGACAGAACCAGCGACACCGCAAACGAAATACCGATGGAGCCGCCCACCATCGCCATGGCACGCGTACGCACTTCGGGCCGGGTGGCATCGGCCACCCAGGCCGTAATGGCGGCTGAAATGGCACCCAGGCCTTGCAGCACACGGCCGGCAATGATCCAGTTGATGTCGGAAGCCAGCGCGCACATGATGCCGCCGGCCACAAACAACGCCATACCCGCCACAATAACGGGACGCCGGCCGAACCGGTCGGATGCCATGCCCAGCGGGATTTGCAGAATGGCCTGAGTCAGCCCGTAGGCCCCCAGCGCCAGCCCGACCTTGGCGGCATCGTTCCCGCCGGGTATCGACAGGGCCGCCACCGCAAAAACCGGCGTCAGCAAGAACAGCCCCAGCATGCGCGAGGCAAATAACAACGCCAGCATGATGCTGGCTTTACGTTCGGTGGCGGTCAGTTTCAGCCTGACCCGCGGCGGTTTGGCCGCAGCAGCACCAGTGTTAGCCATAGATACTCATTTAATAAAGATGGGCACAGCGCGTTATAGTAGCAAGTTAGCCTTAGCAATCGCTTGAATGGACCAGATGGACGCAATTCGCATCCGGGGCGCCCGAACGCACAACCTTAAAAACATTTCTGTCGACCTGCCCAGGCACCAGCTCGTTGTGGTGACCGGGTTGTCAGGGTCGGGGAAATCGTCACTGGCGTTCGATACGCTGTACGCTGAAGGCCAGCGTCGCTACGTTGAAAGCCTGTCGGCCTACGCACGCCAGTTTCTGCAACTGATGGACAAACCCGACGTTGACCTGATCGAAGGGTTGTCGCCGGCTATTTCCATTGAGCAGAAGTCAGCCGGGCACAACCCGCGTTCCACCGTGGGCACCATTACAGAAATTCACGATTATTTGCGCCTATTGTACGCGCGCGTGGGCACTCCCTATTGTCCGGAGCATGGTTTACCCTTGCAGGCGCAGAGCGTCAGCCAGATGGTGGACAAGGTCATGGCCTGGGCACCCGACACGCGGCTGGCGATTCTGGCTCCGTTGGCGCGGGCCCGCAAAGGCAGCTTCGAAGACGAATGCGTCAGTTTGCAGGCCCAGGGGTTTGTACGGCTGCGTGTTGACGGGGAAATGGTCGAAATCGACCGCCTTGGCCCCTTGAAAAAGACTGAAAAACACAGTGTTGATGTGGTGATCGACCGGGTCAAGATCAAGCCGGAAAGCCGTCAGCGTCTGGCCGAAAGCTTTGAAACGGCGCTGAACCTGTCCGATGGCCGGGTGATTGCACTGAATATGGATACGGCCGAAGAGGCGGCGTTTTCAAGTCGTTACGCGTGTCCGGTATGCCAGCACAGCCTGACCGAACTCGAGCCGCGCCTGTTCAGCTTCAATAACCCGGTGGGGGCTTGTCCGGCCTGCGACGGCCTGGGGCATGTTGATTTTTTCGACCCCAGGCGGGTGGTGGCGTTTCCTGAACTGAGCCTTGCGGCAGGGGCCATTGCGGGCTGGGACAGGCGCAATGCGTTCACCCACGCGCTGCTGGCCAGCCTGGCTGCCCATTACCAGTTCGATATTGATTCGCCCTTTGAAACACTGGACGAGCGTTTGCAGCAGATTGTGCTGTACGGTTCGGGTGATGAGGAAATCAGCTTTTTTTATATCAATGAAAAAGGTCGAAGCAGCGTCAAAAAACACCCGTTCGAAGGGGTGATTCCAAATCTGGAACGGCGCTGGCGAGAAACCGATTCCAGCGCGGTGCGTGAAGAGCTGGGCAAGTACCGTCATACGCGTACGTGCCCGTCCTGTCTGGGGTCGCGCTTGCGTCCCGAGGCACGCAATGTACTGATCGGCCACGAACAGGGTGAGCACGAACGCCGTGGCCGGGCGATTTTCGAGGTTGAGGCCTTGTCGCTGGCCGAATGTCTGGCCTGGTTTCAGGCGCTCGAACTGACCGGGGCCAAGAAAGAAATTGCCGACCGGATCGTGCGTGAAATCGAGGCGCGGCTGCAGTTCCTGAACAATGTCGGTCTCAACTACCTGTCGCTTGACCGGCGCGCTGACACCATTTCAGGCGGCGAGGCCCAGCGTATCCGGCTGGCCAGCCAGATTGGCTCGGGGTTGACGGGCGTCATGTACGTGCTTGATGAGCCATCCATTGGCCTGCATCAACGCGATAACGACCGTCTGATTCAAACGCTGCAGCACCTGCGTGACCTGGGCAACAGCGTGATTGTGGTCGAGCACGATGAAGACATGATCCGGGCTGCCGATTATGTGCTGGATATGGGGCCGGGCGCGGGTGAGCATGGTGGGCAGATTGTGGCCCAGGGCAAGCCCGCTGCCTTGATGAACAACCCTGAATCACTGACCGGTCGTTACCTTAGCGGTGCGCAGGCCATTGAAGTTCCAAAGCGCCGCCCGGTTGACGATGACACCCCCTGGCTGAAGGTGCTGGGGTGTACCGGCAATAACCTCAAGTCAGTGGATCTGGCCTTGCCGGCTGGCCGGCTGGTGTGCATTACCGGTGTGTCGGGCTCGGGCAAATCGACCCTGATCAACGATACCCTGGCAACCGCTTTGGCGCGTGATTTGCATCGGGCCCAGACTGAACCGGCACCCTATGAACGTATCGAAGGCCTCGAGCATTTCGACAAAATCATCAATGTGGACCAAAGCCCGATCGGGCGCACGCCCCGCAGTAATCCGGCCACATACACGGGCATGTTTACCGCCATCCGCGAGCTTTTTGCCGGTGTGCCCGAGTCGCGCACACGGGGGTATGACCCGGGCCGTTTTTCGTTCAATGTGAAGGGCGGACGCTGCGAGGCCTGCCAGGGCGATGGCGTGGTCAAGGTCGAAATGCACTTCTTGCCCGACATGTACGTACCGTGTGATGTCTGCCACGGAAAACGTTACAACCGAGAAACCCTGGATATCCGTTATCGCGGGCGCAATGTCAGCGAGGTGCTCAACCTGACGGTAGAGCAGGCACTGGAATACTTCGAAGCCGTGCCGTCGATTGCCCGCAAGCTGCATACGCTTATTGACGTGGGCTTGTCCTACATACGACTGGGCCAGAGCGCCACTACGTTGTCGGGCGGCGAGGCCCAGCGCGTCAAGCTGTCGCTTGAACTGTCCAAGCGCAGTACCGGCAAGACACTGTACATTCTTGATGAGCCGACCACCGGCCTGCATTT
>JBAYOZ010000160.1:0-4670 GCA_041677965.1 Pusillimonas sp. | reverse complement strand
GTTGCTGGCGGAGCAACATTGCGTCAGGCACAGGACCACATCGAAGAACAGGCCGAATGGTTTACTGACCAGTTCTACAACGGCCTGACGCCCGAAGAAGCGGCCAAGGAAGCGTTGAATTGATCCTGAGATCGTCTCTTGCACACCACATGTCCGGGCTTATTTATTGCAACCACGGTAAACAACTACAATGGAAAGCTTACCCAAGAGCAATATGTTGAAACTTGAGCCCGGCGCACGGGCTACCTTGCGAAAATCAGAGCCCTCTCAACGGATGAGGACGGGAACGATCGGTTCATTGGCCTTACAACGAAAGATTCGATCTGGTATCAAGATAATCTTCGTGAGTCTTTTGAAGGAACGGCTGATCGGGCCGCAGAAAACCCCGTCAGATTCACACCTCTGCGGGGTTTTTTCTTTGCATGGGCTCAAGAGTTATCCCCACAAACTGTGAATAACTCTCGGGAAAAGCTTATGAGAAGTCATCTAAACACATGTCAGACAAGTGTTTTTACCGTGATGGGTTGGTAATGCGCATCATGGTGACCCGGCTGTTTCTGCACAGTGACTCAATCAGCCAGAATCAGCGCCATTCAATAACATTCATCCCTGTTGATTTGAGACAAAAGCTTTTTCCCCGCGATGTCTATACTGAAACTGGAATGTCCTGTAACGCCCTTTTCATATGTATGGCGAGCGTCAATGGCACATTTTGCTCTATCTCAATCACAAGGAATACAGAATGATTCGTGAAGTCGAAGGTGATATTCTCCTGAGCAAGGCTCAAGTCATTGCACACGGCATCGCTCCGCAAGAGCATTTTGACATTGGTCTGGCATTGGCACTGCGTGAGCGCTGGCCATCAATGGTACGCGATTACCGTCATGCCATGCATGCTCGTGTCATGCAGCCCGGCGAAATGTGGGCTTGGGCCGGTGTTGACGAACAAGGCAACCCTGTGCGTATCGTCAACCTGATCACGCAAACCATGATGGGTCAGGGCCCGGCGGCAAAACCAGGCAAGGCTACCCTGGAAAACGTAAGCCATTCGCTCAAGGCCTTGGCTGATTTTGTTCAGGAAGAAGGTATCAGCAGCGTCGCACTGCCCAGGTTGGCGACAGGCGTGGGTGGTCTTGAGTGGGCCGATATCAAGCCCCTGATCGAAAAACGCTTTGCTGACTTGCCGGTAACAGTCGTTGTGTACGAAACGTACCATAAAGACGTTCAGGCCAACGAAGGTCTGGCTGCTTGATCATAATGTGATCCGAAAGGGCCAAGGCCCTTTCGGTTTTTGTTCTTGTCCTAACATTACGTTTGCCTTCAGACCATGGCGGCCGCGCAGGCACTGGCCGCTTACGAAGAATGTGGCGGAGAGAGCGTGGCACCTCGCGGCCAAACCATTCAACCGTTCGGTAGTGGAAAAATGGCGCGGGCCCATCAGGACAATGCGTGTAATGCCCGCCCCCCCCAATGTAGATGACTGGTTGTTTCTTTGATAAACGACGACACTCAGCACCATGGCTTGACCGCTGCTACCGCCAGCTCCCGTTTACGCCTTGAAGGGCCTAATGAACTGCCACAAGCCGGCAGGCGCTCGGTCTTCAGCATTGTGCTGGAAGTTTTGCGCGAACCCATGCTTGTGTTGTTGTTGGCTGGCGGGCTTGTCTATCTGCTGCTCGGCGACCGTACTGAAGCGATTATCCTTCTCATGTTTGCCAGTTTTTCTGTCCTGATTACGGTTCTTCAGGAAAGTCGCTCCGAGCGTGTCCTGGAAGCATTGCGCGATCTGTCCTCACCCCGTGCACTTGTCATTCGCGATGGCGCACGGGTGCGCATTGCAGGCCGCGAGGTCGTACGCGGTGACCTACTGGTGCTGGAAGAAGGCGATCGGATTGCCGCTGATGCGATACTTGTTGATGTCACCGACTTGCAAGTCGACGAATCCCTGCTGACCGGGGAGTCCTTGCCTGTGGGCAAGTCGGTCGCCGCTGAATCGGCGCAAGTATCCGAAGACGCCGAAGCGCCGCGCCCAGGCGGGGAAGGTCAACCCTATGTCTATTCCGGGTCACTGGTCATACGTGGCAAAGGGGTCGCCCGCGTGCTGGCGACCGGCGCGCGCACCGAAATTGGCAAAATCGGTCAGTCGCTGACAGCATTGGACATCGAAGCGCCTCGTTTACGCCGTGAAACCACCCGGATCGTTATCTGGTGTGCGATTGCCGGCGCTGTGGCTGTCGCTTTGGTTGTGCTGCTTTACGGATTGTTGCGCGGCGGGTGGCTGGAGGCTGTGTTGGCTGGTATTGCTATCGGCATGTCGCTGCTTCCTGAAGAGTTCCCTGTGGTGTTGGTGGTATTCATGGCCATGGGCGCCTGGCGCATAGGCAAAGTGGGTGTACTGACCCGTCGCGCAGCTGCCATTGAGGCGCTGGGTTCTGCAACTGTACTTTGTACCGACAAGACCGGCACGCTCACGGAAAACCGTATGGCGCTTGCACAAGTCTGGCTGCCGTCAGGCGAGGCGTTAACACTGGCGCATGAAAAACCTGTCTCTGACAATTTCAGAAAGCTGATCGAAACAGCTGTGCTGGCCAGCGCTGTGCACCCATCCGACCCTATGGAGGTGGCGCTGCACAAGGCGCATGATACGTTTGCCGATGCAAAATCCTCGAGCGCTCTGCCCATTCACAGCTATGGGCTGCGTCCTGATCTGCCGGCCATGTCAAATATATGGGATGAAGGTCTGGCGCTGAGCATCTGCGCCAAAGGTGCGCCAGAATCAATTATTCGCCTGTGCCGCTTGCCGGACGACGCCGCACAGCAGGTGCTGAAGGCTGTCGAGGACATGGCCGGCCGCGGCATACGCGTGCTGGCGGTCGCGACCGCAACCGCTCCCGATCGTCAATGGGCAGATTCACAAATGGATTATCACTATACGCTGACCGGCTTGGTTGGATTCGCTGATCCGATCCGCGCCAGTGTGCCGGGTGCTATTGCTGAATGCCACCGCGCCGGGATTCGCGTGGTGATGATCACCGGAGATTATGCCGCCACCGCGCAATCAATTGCTGCGCAAGCCGGTATCAAGGACGGAGAGGTGCTGACCGGAAGCGAGCTGGAAGCGCTCGACGATGCACAGCTCGCAGAACGATTAAAGACGGCAACGGTCTTCGCGCGCATCATGCCTCAGCAGAAACTGCGTATTGTTGAGGCATTTAAAGCTGGCGGTGAAGTGGTTGCGATGACCGGCGATGGCGTCAACGATGCCCCATCGCTCAAGGCAGCGCACATCGGCATTGCCATGGGCGGGCGGGGCACGGATGTCGCCCGTGAAGCCTCGGCCTTGGTGCTGCTTAACGATGACTTTTCCGCGATCGTCCAGTCGGCCTGCCTGGGGCGCAGGATCTACGACAACATCCGCAAGGCCATGGCGTTTATCCTGGCTGTGCATGTACCGATTGCCGGCCTGGCGCTGTTGCCACTGTTTTTTGGTATGCCTATGTTGTTAGGACCTATCCACATTGCGTTGCTTGAGATGGTGATTGACCCGGTATGCGCACTCGTATTTGAAGCTGAACGTCCGGAGAATGATGTAATGGAGCGTGCGCCCCGTGATCCAGAAGAAAGTATGTTCTCGCCTGGCATGCTGGTCTGGAGCATCATGCAAGGCGGCATTGCTTTTGCGATGCTGTCAACCGTTTTTCTTGTAAAAACCTGGGCAGGCATACCGGAATTTGAGGTGCGGGCGCTGATCTTTTTTGGTCTGATCGCCCAGCTTGTGGCGCTGATTCTGGTCAATCGCTCTTTTAAAGCGTCGCTGCGCGATGCTTTTCTGCGCAAGAACCGGGCGCTGCGTTATGTGGTGTTGGCCGTTAGCTGCTTGACTGCTCTGGTGCTGTCACTACCCCAGGCCCAAACACTGCTGATGTTCGGCTATATCACCTGGCGCGATATGCTGTTGGCGTTAAGTCTGGGTATCGGGCTGCTGCTGATACTTGAGGGATGCAAGCTGTTGATGACACGATTTCAGCGTTGATCTTTTAAACGTGATATTCAGCCATGAGTCCCTACAGCCTAGCCATAAGGCAAGAAGCTGTACGCAAGCTGCAATTCGACATGCTCGTGAGGCCAATTCTGCTCATGCAGAATGGTGGACGCCACACCCCGGAAACCGTGCCCAGTCATGCGCCCCCGATAATGGGGTAGAGCCTAGAGCTGTAGTTTGGAACGCTTTGGACAACAAAAAACCCGCAATGCGTTTAAACATGCGGGTTTCTGTACTATTTTGAGCCAGTTTAGAAAGGTAACTGGCGGAGATGGAGGGATTCGAACCCTCGATACGGGTATAAGCCGTATGCTCCCTTAGCAGGGGAGTACCTTCAACCACTCGGCCACATCTCCGAATTAAGCCCTGAATTCTAGCACAAGAAAACAGGGCTTGGGGTGCAAACCGACAGTTTTATTCGCTGACAGTCACTTCCTGATCGAGACCAAACGCTTTGTGCAGCGCACGAACAGCCAGTTCCATGTATTTGTCGCTAATGACAACCGACGTCTTGATTTCGCTGGTGGAAATCATCTGGATATTGATACCCTCTTCGCTGAGCGTGCGGAACATCAGGCTGGCAACGCCCACGTGGCTGCGCATACCAATACCAACAACCGATACCTTG
>JBAYOZ010000159.1:0-4681 GCA_041677965.1 Pusillimonas sp. | reverse complement strand
TCAGATGTGCAAAAGCTGTCGTGGCTTTTGCTGGGGCGTGGGCCAGATGACTCAGGCGGTGACGCCGCCTTGCTGTTTTCAGTGGGCTCATCGTTTTTGGGCGATGGCGAGCCGTTTTACAAGAAGTTCGGGCTTGACGAGGTCAGTATGCGTTCGGGCGAGCTGGGTAGCGTAGGCAGTGTCTTGCCCGCCGAATCGGTGGTGCGAGGCCTTGATAGCGGCACCAGCGACATCGAGCGCAAGTTCATCGTTGCCGCCAAGAATCTTGGCGCTGGCTTCAGGGTCAGCCTTGAGCAGTCTCTTTCGGGAACCGGTACGGTCGGTCGCGTCAGTTACCGTCTGGCACGCGGGCTTTCTGCCCAGCTTAGCGCTGGAACGGTCAGTGGCCTGGCCCTTATTTACCGTTATGTCGTGCGTGAATAACTCTGTTATGGGGTTAACGCACATTTGTCATGGGCTGGCGATAAAATACAGCCCCATAGAAATCAGGGAACGTTATGTCGATTAAAAGTGATCGCTGGATTCGCCGTGTCGCCGAGGCGGAGGGCATGATCGAGCCTTTTGAGCCTGGTCAGGTAAGGTCGGTAAATGGTGGGAAAATCGTCAGTTATGGTACCAGCAGCTATGGATACGACGTACGCTGTGCTGACGAGTTCAAGATCTTTACCAATATCAACTCAACCATTGTCGACCCCAAGGCATTTGATGAAAAGTCCTTTGTCAACTTCAAGGGTGACGTCTGTATTATTCCGCCTAATTCGTTTGCCCTGGCCCGAACCGTTGAATACTTCCGTATCCCGCGAAGTGTCCTGACGGTTTGTCTCGGGAAAAGCACATATGCCCGTTGCGGCATCATCGTTAACGTAACGCCGCTCGAGCCCGAGTGGGAGGGGCACGTTACACTTGAATTTTCCAACACCACCCCGCTGCCGGCCAAGATTTATGCCGGCGAGGGTTGCGCACAAATGTTGTTTTTTGAAAGCGACGAGGTTTGCGAAACCTCGTATCGTGACCGTGGTGGCAAGTACCAGGGTCAGCAGGGCGTGACATTGCCACGCACATAGGAGTCTTGCGCATGAAATTCCGTTTCCCCATCGTCATCATCGACGAGGATTACCGTTCCGAGAACGCTTCCGGTCTGGGTATTCGCGCGCTTGCTGCCGCGATCGAGGCCGAGGGCGTGGAAGTGCTGGGTGTCACCAGCTACGGTGACCTGAGCTCGTTTGCCCAGCAGCAAAGCCGGGCCAGCGCTTTTATTTTGTCGATCGACGATGAGGAGTTCGACGTCGATTCGCCTGAAGATGTAGCCAATGCCATCAAGAACCTGCGCTCGTTTATAGGCGAGTTGCGGTTTCGTAATGAAGACATCCCCATTTACCTGTACGGCGAAACGCGCACGTCGCAGCATATTCCAAACGATATTCTGCGTGAGCTGCATGGCTTCATTCACATGTTTGAAGACACCCCCGAATTTGTTGCGCGTCACATCATTCGCGAAGCGCGCGCTTACCTGGATGGTCTGGCGCCGCCGTTTTTTCGTGAACTGGTCAAGTATGCCTCTGACGGCTCGTATTCGTGGCACTGCCCCGGTCACTCGGGGGGCGTGGCCTTCCTGAAAAGCCCGGTCGGGCAAATGTTCCACCAGTTCTTCGGTGAGAACATGTTGCGTGCCGACGTGTGCAACGCGGTTGATGAACTGGGCCAGCTACTTGACCACACCGGCCCGGTGGCTGAATCTGAACGCAATGCGGCCCGCATTTTCAATGCCGATCATTGCTTTTTTGTAACCAATGGCACATCAACCTCGAACAAGATTGTCTGGCATGCCAACGTGGCTAACGACGATATTGTTGTGGTTGACCGCAACTGCCACAAGTCAATTCTGCACGCCATCACCATGACCGGTGCCATTCCGGTGTTCTTGCGCCCGACGCGCAACCACCTGGGCATCATTGGGCCGATTCCGCTCGAAGAGTTCGAGCCTGAATCCATTCGTGGCAAAATCGAGGCGAACCCGTTTGCGCGTGATGTCAAGAACCAGCGGCCACGCATCATGACCATCACGCAAAGCACCTATGACGGGGTCAGCTATAACGTTGAAATGATCAAGGAAAAACTGGGTTCGGAAATAGACACCCTGCATTTCGACGAAGCCTGGATTCCTCATGCGGCGTTTCATGACTACTACAAAGACATGCACGCCATTGGTAAAGATCGCCCGCGCAGCAAAGATGCCATGGTGTTTGCCACGCACTCCATTCACAAGTTGCTGGCGGGCTTGTCGCAGGCCTCACAGATTACGGTCCAGGAACCCGAAAGCCGCAAGCTTGACCGAAATGTGTTCAATGAAGCCTACCTGATGCATACGTCCACCTCACCGCAGTACGCCATTATTGCGTCATGTGACGTTGCGGCTGCCATGATGGAGCCCCCGGGTGGTACGGCCATGGTTGAAGAAAGCATCAAAGAGGCGCTTGATTTCCGTCGTGCCATGCGCAAGGTCGAATCCGAGTTTGGCAAGAACGACTGGTGGTTCAAGGTATGGGGTCCCAAGCGCCTGGCACCTGACGGTATCGGCAGTCGTGAAGACTGGATGCTTGAGGCCGACGACGAGTGGCATGGTTTTGGGCCGCTGGCCAAGGGCTTCAACATGCTCGACCCGATCAAGGCCACCATTGTCACGCCGGGCCTTGATATCTCGGGTACTTTTGCTGAAACAGGTATTCCGGCTGCGCTGGTATCACGGTACCTGGCCGAGCATGGCGTGGTCATTGAAAAAACCGGGTTGTATTCGTTCTTCATCATGTTCACCATCGGCATTACCAAGGGCCGCTGGAATACACTCTTGACCGCGCTGCAGCAGTTCAAGGATGACTACGACCGCAATCACCCGCTGTGGCGCATCTTGCCCGATTTTTGTAAAGAAAACCGTCGTTACGAGCGCATGGGCTTGCGTGATCTGTGCCAGGCAATCCACGAGGCCTACCGCGACCACGACATTGCGCACCTGACCACTGACGTCTATCTAAGCGACATGGTACCCGCCATGAAACCTTCCGATGCCTACGCAAAAATGGCACACCGCGAAGTTGAGCGTGTTTCCATTGATGAGCTGGCCGGTCGCGTTACGGGCGTTTTGCTGACCCCATACCCACCCGGTATTCCGCTGCTGATCCCGGGCGAGCGCTTCAACGAGCGCATCGTCAATTATCTGCAATTCGTGCGTGAGTTCAACGCCCGGTTCCCCGGTTTTGAAACGTACGTGCATGGTTTGGCCGAAGATATCGGCCCCGATGGCCAGCCCCGCTATTACGTTGACTGCCTGCGCGAAGACTGAACGTGTCGCGTGCTGATTTCGATGTCGCCATTATTGGGGCCGGTGCGGCCGGCATGATGGCGGCATTGGTGGCGGGACAGGGCGGCTTGCGTGTTGTCCTGATCGACCATGCCAGTCGTCTGGCCGAAAAAATCCGTATTTCGGGTGGTGGTCGCTGCAACTTCACCAACACGGGCACGTCGCCCGCCAACTTCATTTCCCGTAATCCGCACTTTGCCCGTTCGGCCCTGGCGGGCTATACCCCCGACGATTTTCTCAAGCTTTTGCGTCGTCATCGGGTAGCCTGGCACGAGAAGCATCAAGGGCAATTGTTCTGTGATGACTCCAGTGAATCCATCATTCAGGTGCTGCGCACCGAATGCGATGAGGCAAGGGTATCGTGGCGCATGCCCTGCGAGGTCAAGGAAATCGGCCGCGATGCCGATTTGTTCGTTATTAGAACAAATTCTGGTGTTGTGCGTTCTACGAACCTGGTAATGGCCACAGGGGGCATGGCGATTCCCCAGCTTGGGGCGACCGATTTTTCGCTCAAGGTGGCCCGCCAGTTTGGCCTGAAAGTGGTTGAGCCGCGCCCTGCGCTGGTTCCCCTGTTGTTCGATGCTGCGCAGTGGAAGCCGTTTTCAGACCTTAGCGGGGTGGCGTTGAAGGTCAAGGTGGGTAGCGGCACACTCGGGCGTAAAGGCACTGGCGCCGAGTTTCTTGAAGACCTGTTGTTTACGCACCGTGGCCTGTCGGGCCCGGCCATTCTGCAAATTTCCAGTTATTGGGAACCCGGCCAGCCCATTGAAATTGATCTGGCACCGGGGCAACAGCTCGAGCTTGCCCTTCTGGAGTTGCGACCCGGTAATCGTCAGCAGCTGTCTACGGTACTGGCAGGGCTGTGGCCCCGTCGTCTGGCCGAGCAGTGGCTGGCTTACACGCCGGTATCCATGGGCGATGCAGCCAATGTGCGTTTGGCCGATGCCTCCAACAAGTTGTTGCATGATCTGGCCCAACGCGTACACCATTGGACACTTGCTCCTTCGGGTACGGCTGGTTATAAAAAGGCTGAGGTCATGCGTGGCGGGGTTGATACGCACGATCTGAATCAAAAATCCATGCAGGCCAAGGCGGTATCCGGCTTGTACTTTGTGGGTGAGGCGGTAGATGTCACCGGGTGGCTCGGGGGGTACAACTTCCAGTGGGCCTGGTCTTCCGGTGTCGCCTGGGGCAGGGCGCTGGTCGCCACCCATCAGGCTGTACCCACCTGATAAGGCCCTGACGGGTCGTATTGCGAAAAGGCGTTATTTTGGCAACGTTGAAGCAAACCGTGTTGTACCAGGCCCACCTTGATGCGGGTGCCCG
>JBAYOZ010000158.1:0-4682 GCA_041677965.1 Pusillimonas sp. | reverse complement strand
CCGAGCTACCGCATCTCTAAGCGCTTCGCCTGAGATTTTTTCTTTGCGAGCAAACCGCCCAAACCAAGCGTTTTTGAAAACTCTCAACCTGAAGCACTCCATTCTTTGACATGGAATGGTATCACACAAAGTGTTATGCTTAAAGCCAGGATCACATCCTGATACTGTTGTCCCGCTGATCCAGTAAGCCTTTCAACGCCACAACTGGTAAATGTACTTGCGCCGGAATTTTTCCCAGCCATGCAAAAAGGCCTGCACCGGTGCAGGCCAGCGGCCTTCCAGGGTGCTGCCAAACAGCCCGCGCTTCGTGCCCTGCTCGACTACCGTGGGTTCCAGCCATAACAGCTGAATGCCCAGCTCGCGGTCCATCTGGTCAAAGGCGTTGTCGATGGCGTTGCCCATTTTGTGCTGCGCAATCCAGTCAAGGCGCTGTTGCGCGGCCTCTTTGCCGATGATGTACGAATCGGTGAAACGGCCTTTTTTGGCCGGGTACAGATGCTGCCCCTTCTTGCGCTGGCTGCGCGGCGTGTACCAATTGCCGCCGCTGCCGATAAACGTCACGCAGGGTTTGCCGGCGTAGTTCTGTTTCAGTTCGCGCAGGGCATTTTCAATGCCCTGGCGAAAGTTCTTGTCCAGAACCGCATCGTCTTCCAGCACCAGACAGTAATCCCAGTGCCGTGCGACCACCCGCTGCATGATCGCGATGTGCTTTAACCCGCACGACTTGTGGCCGTTGGTCAGGTTCGGGTTGGGCAGGTAATATTGTGCGTCGAGTTCGGGCGTGATTTCGTTGGCGTCGTGTTCAAAGATGAACTCGCCGGTCAGGCCAAACCGTTTCAGTTCACGCTCGATGTGGGCGCGCCGTTCGGTGAAGGTTTTGACATTGACCACGCAAATGCCATCCAGCCCCCAGGCGGCAGTCGGGGTGGGGGGTTCGGAATAGTTCATAGTTTTTTATACACCGATTTTCGGTTTCCCAGTCGTACGACCAGGATGTGCAATTCGTCGCCCTCGATGCTGCAAATGACCCGGTAATCTCCCACGCGATACTTCCAAAATGTGCCTGGTCTGGAGCCTTTCAGGGCTTCGCCAATACTGCGGGGGTCCTCCAGCGGTGCAACGCGGTCAAACAAAAACGAGATAATGCGTCGCGCAGCCTGTGGGTCGATCTTGTCGAGTTCACGCTCGGCGGCTCGATCGAGCTCAACCTTCCATGCCATAGCGCTTCATCACGTCTTCAAGCGGCACGGTTTGGCTACGCCCTGTGCGTATGTCGATTAAACGCTGTTCGGCCAGGTACAAATCTTCCAGGTCGTCCAAGTGCTCAAGAATGGCTTCGCGTGCATAAAAAGTTTTGGTGCGCCCTGTGGCCTGTGCCAAGGCTTCGAGGCGGGATTCGATCTCTTTGGGGAGGCGGATTGCAAGCATGAGATGAACTCCTGGTATCTTTGCTATATATGTATAGCATTATTGTTGTATCTGCTCAAGCCAGTGTCTTGTTCTATTCATTTACAAATCGGTGAAACGGCCCTTTCGGTCAGGGTGTAGATACTGCCTCTTTGATGGCCTCAACAACCCATGGCCTTAAAACGGTAAAACGGGGTCAGACCCCGGTTTATGCACGGATCAGCGATACAACCGGCGTTCTTCGTAATACAGGTCGTCACGCGCATTGCGCAGGCGGTAGTCCAGATCACGCAATTGTTCACGCAGGCGTTTACGGTCTTTGTCTTCTTTGGCGCGCCTCAATTCGCTTTCTTTGTTACGTTGGTCGTTGGTCAGTCGGTTCAACCGTTGCTCGGCATCGTAAACCCGTTTGCCGGCGCGGTAGGCGTCAAGAAAGTCACCTTCGAGTTCCGGCGGGCAGGCATTGCGGTAAGACCCCCCGCGACGCCCGACTTCAAGCCCGTTGTGCGGCGTGCAGTATTGGCGTATGCCTTTGGCGCGCCCCTTTTCCCACAAGCCGGCATCGGGCGTCACGCCAACTTTCATGCAGGCTTCACGATGTTCTTCAATGTACGAGCGCGGTTGGCCCCGCGAGCCGTCACGCTGGCCCTGTTCGTACCAGTTGGCGGTACGGCATTCTTCAGGCGACATGCTGGCACAGCCTGAAAGCGCCAGAACGACGCCCGTGGCCAGCAGCAGTTTGCGGGGGAAATAAAAACGGGTGCCGGGTACGCATGCACGGATCATTGAAGTGCCCTGAGAATGGTGGCGAGCGATGGGGTTAAGCCGGCCAGAACGACGTCTGGCGACAGGTAAACAGCAGTAAGAAAATGTAGCGCAAGTGGGTTGGCAGGGCAAGCGGGTCGTCAGGGAAGCGTTTCATGTGCCGGCCGGCGGCGTGTTCACCTGCTTTACTGCTGTCACCATGCGTCCGATATGATGCGCGCCTTTGTGCAGGCGCCTGGCCCGGTATGCACGGCAATTTTGCAGCGCCTGCGTACGCCCTTCCGTGGCGCTGGCGGCCATGGCAAGGGTGCTGTCTTTCAACAGAGTGTGGGTGTTGTCGTTCAAGCATGTCTGAATATGCCGGAACAGCTCATCGGCCTGATCAAACGGCATGATTTCCACCTTGGGTTTGGTGGGCGTTACCGTGTCATTTGAGACGTCCACATACAGTGTGCCCAGCAGAAACGCATTCTGGAAAAACTGCCCCCGCAAATCACCCCACACCTGCCGAAACGACCCGCCCGCTTTCATGAACGCCTGAATGGCCCGCAAGCCCCGGGCCGCCGATACCGGCAAACCATCGGGTGATTGCGTGCGCAGGGCACGCTGCACCGCCAGAGAAATCTCCAGACATTGCCCCAACGGGTACGGCTTGCCCAGTTTGACGGGCTGGGCCTGTCGCAGTATGGGGTCAAGTTGCAGCCTCAGCGCCAGGAAGCACGCATAAATGTCGTTTACGGCGGGGAAAAGGTATTTCACCGTCAGCTCGGACTCTTGCGGCAGGTTGTAAATGCGTGGTTCGTTGGGCAGCAGGGGTTTTAGCGTCATTTTAGGTTAATGCCTCAGAAATCTGGATGACCCTCTTGCAGGATGGCGTCGTAGTTCTGGCCACCGTAAAAAACGCCAATAATGGATACAACTCCCGCATCTGCAGTAAACGCAATCACAGTGCGTTTTTTGTAATGCGTTACGCGTAAGCCGGGACGAACGTCATCACGTTGCGTTCCCCGTTGGGGGAACGAGCACAAGCCCTCGCAATAGGTAATTATGGCGTCTATATAGCGCGCTGCCGAATTGGGCGATGTCGCGTTGGCTATGTACTGATAGAGGTCGGTAAGTTGCTGCTCAGCTTCTGGGGTAAAAATAACACGCCAGATCATTTGGCCTTCGCATGTTCGGCCGTCAGCCGTGCACGGATCTGGTCAGCAGTGACTGCCCGCGACGGGTCAGCCTTAAGTGCGTCATAGGCGGGGCCCACTGTATTAAGAAGCCAATTTTCCACGGCGCGATCCCGAGCCATTAGGGCACGCAGACCGTCGCGGATGACTTCACTTTCGCTTGCGTATTCTCCGGTGCTGACTTTGGTCTTCACCAAGCTAGCCATGTCATTGGGTAAAGTGATGCTAAGTTGTTGAGTGGTACGCATAGCGCTTTCCTTTAAGTAGGATTAAATCCTATCATAACGAGTCTTGCCCGGGCTGGCGTTTCAAGTCATCGTGGAAATTTTCCGTGGTGTTCAACGGCCCGGCGCAGGCCTTCATCGACACTAACCGGCGGAGTCCAGCCCAGCAGGTTGCGTGCTTTGGACGAGTCTACCTGCAGGCTGCCCAGCAAACGCTGCGCGGCCTGCTGTTTTCCCAGAACGCGGGCGCCGCAAGTCAGCACCCATTCGGGCACATAGAACAGTCGGGCTGGTTTGCCCATCGCCCGGCCCAGGCGCTGCAACAGTTCGGCCGTCGAAAGGTCTTCGCCATCGCTGGCCAGAAAGACCTGGTTTGCCGCCAAGGGGTGGCGGGCGCAGGTCACCAGCAAGTCAACAAGGTTGTCCAGGGCGATCAGACTGCGCCGGTTGTGCCTGACTGCCGCCAATGGCAGTGGAATGCCCTTGCGCACAACCTTGATCAGCGTCTGAAAATTGGCTTTTACGCCAGGCCCGTAAACCAGCGGCGGACGAACGACCACGATTTCAAGACCTGTTTCGCGGCCCAGGGCAAACAGGGCCTGCTCGGCCTCAAGTTTTGACACCCCGTAGGGGTCAACCGGTGCGGGTGGTGTGTCTTCAGAGAAAGCGAAAGCGGCTTCGGCTTTTCCAGATGCGGTTTCAGTCTTCCAGCAGGTCGCCTCGGGAGTGTCGGCCAAACGGCTGGCTCGCCCTGGGTGTGCTCCGGTCGCTTCACCGTTCACCTTGATCGAGCTGACAAAAACAAAACGTTTTACACTGGCGGCAGCGGCCTGGCGGGCCAAGGCGAGCGTGTCTTCGACGTTCACGCGGCGATACAACAGCAACGGGTCGGTGGACGCATCGTTCATGACATGCACCCGGGCGGCACAATGAATAAGGGTGGTCACACCTGCTAATGCGGCTGACCAGTCGGTCATGCTGTCAAGGTCGCCAACGGTAATGACCTTGATGCCTTCTGGCCAGCCGGGGCCTGAAGCGTCAGCGGCGATTGGCAACGCATTCGGCAACGCGTCGGGTAAACCATTCGGCAAGCCCGGCGTGCAAGCTG
>JBAYOZ010000157.1:0-4734 GCA_041677965.1 Pusillimonas sp. | reverse complement strand
CGGCCAGACTGTCAGGAGAACAGGCTTTGGGCACCATGATGTCGCGTACGCCCAGATCGCGGCATACGGCAATGTCGTCGTCGTGCCACCCGGAGTCAACGGCGTTGATGCGTACCAAAGCGGGCAGATCGTTACGCCAGGCATTGGCCAAGGCGTGACGGGCTTGCACTTTATCGGCCGGTGCAATGGCGTCTTCAAGGTCAATGATGATGGCACCCGCGCCGGTCGCCGCCGCCTTCGCATAACGGTCAGGCCGGTTGGCCGGGACGAACAGATAGGAAGTGGCGTCAACAGACAACATGTGAAAGCTCCTTGAGTCGTTTAAAACAGCCAGCTGCCGGGGTTGGGAGCCTGTGCAATGTTCCATATGTGCGCGATGGCAGCACGCATTCCGGCTTCGGTTGTCGCGCTCGTGCCCAGTGCCAGCCGAATGGCCTTGTCTTCGAGTTCAGGACGGGTCAGGGTGTTGCCGGGATCACCCTTTGGTTCATCAACCCGTTCGTGCAAGGTTCTGCCGTCGGTGGTTTTAACCGTGACCTTGCCGATCCAGCGGGCAGGGTAGGCGGTATCGACCTCGGGGTCCAGAGTCATGCTGACCTTTTCGCGAAAAGCGATGATTTCGGGGGCGCTGAAGGACGTGGCGAAGTCTTGTACGCCGGCGCGGCCGTAGACAGCGATCAGACCAAGGACCGTACCCATGGAAAACTTTGACTGGTGTGGCGTTTCAGGGGCAACAACAGGCCCCAGGACGTCGATAGCACCCTGGTGAACCTGGGCAGTAACCTGGAGAATGTCATCGGCTTTGAGTGAATTGAGCGTCATCAGTTTCAGCAGTGCATCGGCAGCCGGGTGGGTGTGCCGGCAAGAGGCATGAAACTTGAACGAGGTTTCGGCCACGGTCCAGCGCTCACCCAGTCGGTCGGTCAGGCGTGCCGGGTTGGCGTCAGTGGACATGCCAGCCGCAAGCCCTTGCGGACCCGTCAAAATATGACGTGCGCCTTTGAAACCGCTGCGGGCCAGGTACGCCGAGGCCAGTCCACTGGCACTGGCGTGGGCGGTATGCAGTTGCTTGGAGTCGGCCGCATCGCGCAGGAATTCCCACAGGCCTGCCGCCTGGGTGCCCGCAGAGCCAAGGGCATCCAGCATTTGTTCGGGTGTCAGTTCAAGCAGTCGGCCGGCAGTGACGGCGGCTGCCAATGTGCCGGCGGTGCCCGTCGTGTGGAAAATCTTGTAGTGCGAACGACCCAGGAATTCGCCGATACGGATACCAGCCTCATAGCCGGCGACCGCTGCAGTCAGCAGCTCTTTGCCGGATTTTTTTTCGGCTTGGGCCACGGCAAGGGCCACCGGAAAGACAATGGTTGCGGCGTGGAATACGGAGCCGTTGTGCACATCATCCTGCTCGGCAAAGTGAGATGCTGCCGCGTTGACCATGGCGGCGAAGTAGGCCGAGGTTCGACGTCGTGATGTCAACACTTCAGACGGGCCGTCGGTCGGGCCGGCCATGCGCGCGAAGGCGTCGATGGCTTCTACTGCGGGGGCGCCTTTGCCGGCCAGGGCCGAACCATACCAGTCGAGCATCAGGTCTTCGGTGCGGCGCAATACGTGCGCAGGGATGTTTTCATAGCGAAGATTGGCTGCAAATTTTGCCAAGGTCAGGTCAGCCGATTCGGTGGGGTATTGAGAGGATGTCATGGTGAGTTTCCTGTAAGTTCAGAGAGCGCCGGCATTGCGCAGTGACGCGATACGGTCGTCGTCATAGCCCAGTTCGTGCAGGATGGCGTCGGTGTGTTCCCCCAGCGCCGGAATCGGATCCATCCGGTAGTCAAACTGGTCATTGATGCCGGGGGGCAGCAAGGCCGGGATCGGCCCGGCCGGCGATCCGACCTCACGCCAGCGGTCACGCGCCTTGAGTTGAGGGTGGGCCCAGACATCGTGCATGGTGTTCATTTGGGCGTTGCCGATCGTGGCATCGTCAAGGCGTTTTTGAACGTCTTCTGATGTCAGTGTCGCAAACGCCTGTTCGATCAGGGCGCGCAGGGCATCACGCTTGCCATGGCGTTTGATGTTGCTGTCGTAATCGGGATGAGTCGCCAGGTCGGGTTGCTGGAGAACGCGCTGGCAAAACAGCGCCCATTCGCGTTCATTCTGGATACCCAGCATGACGATCTTGCCATCACCGGTTTTGAAGGGGCCGTAGGGGTAGATGCTGGGATGGCTGGCGCCCGCCCGTACCGGCGGGGGGGCCCCGTCGAAGGCATAGTAGAGCGGGTTGGTCATCCATTCGCCCAGCGATTCCAGCATGGCCAGATCGATATGGCTGCCTTTGCCGGTGCGCATGCGCAGTATCAACGCCGATAGAATCGACGTAAAGGCATACATGCCGGCCGAGACATCTGCGGCAGAAAAACCGGTACGTGACGGCTGGTCTTCAGTGCCGGTGACGGACAGCAGACCCGATTCGGCCTGGATCATGATGTCGTAAGCTTTTTTCCTGGCGTAGGGGCCGTTTGCACCATACCCTGAAATATCGCAAACGATCAGACCCGGATGCTGTGGACGAAGCGCCTGGGCGGACAGGCCAAGCCGCGCTGCTGCGCCCGGGCTCAGGTTCTGGATCAGTACGTCGGACTTCGCGACGAGTTGAGCCAGGATGGGGGCGGCCTCGGGGTGCTTGAGATCAAGGGTCAGACTTTCTTTGGAACGGTTGATCCAGGCAAAATACGATGAAAGCCCCTTGACGCGGGCATCATAGCCGCGGGCAAAGTCACCTTGCCCCGGGCGCTCGATTTTGATGACGCGTGCACCCAGGTCAGCCAGCTGACGCGTGGCAAAGGGTGCGGCGACAGCGTGTTCCAGTGTCAGAACAGTAATTCCATCCAGTGGGCGCATGGCAGGAGTCTCCGTGTGTGTCATCAGAACGAACGGGGCAGATCAAGAACGTGTTCGGCGACATACGACAAAATCAGGTTGGTGGAAATCGGCGCTACCTGGTACAGACGTGTTTCGCGGAATTTTCGTTCGATGTCGTACTCGCAGGCAAAGCCGAAGCCGCCGTGCGATTGCAGGCACGCGTTGGCGGCTTCCCATGAAGCGTCAGCCGCCAGCAGTTTGGCCATGTTGGCCTGAGTGCCGCAGGGCTGGCCAGCGTCAAACCGGGAGCAGGCCTCATAACGCATCAGGTTGGCCGCTTCAATGTTGATGAAGGCTTTGGCCAACGGGAACTGGACCCCCTGGTTTTGCCCGATCGGGCGATCAAACACAACACGGTCCTTGGCATAATTGACGGCGCGTTCGATGAACCAGTACCCGTCGCCGATGCATTCGGCCGCGATCAGGGTGCGCTCGGCATTCAGCCCGTCGAGAATGTACTTGAACCCTTTGCCTTCTTCGCCGATCAGGCTGTCGGCGGGGATTTCGAGGTTATCGAAAAAAAGTTCGTTGGTTTCGTGGTTCACCATGTTGGGAATCGGCCGCACGCTCATGCCGTTGTCGATGGCCTGGTGCAGGTCCACCAGGAAAATCGACATGCCTTCCGATTTGCGTTTGACCTCTGACAGCGGTGTCGTGCGGGCCAGCAAAATCATCAGATCAGAGTGCTGGATACGGGAAATCCAGACTTTCTGGCCGTTGATGACGTACTTGTCACCTTTTTTAACGGCTGTCGTTTTCATCTTTGTGGTGTCGGTGCCCGTCGTCGGTTCGGTGACACCCATGCTTTGAAGGCGCAGCTCACCGGAGGCAATCTTGGGCAGGTACATTTTTTTCTGGGCATCAGATCCGTGGCGCAGCAGCGTGCTCATGTTGTACATCTGGCCATGACAGGCACCCGAATTGCCGCCCGAGCGGTTGATTTCTTCCATGATGACCGAGGCTTCGGTCAGCCCCAGTCCGGAGCCGCCATACTCCTGGGGAATCATGGCGGCCATCCACCCGGCTTCGGTCAATGCGTTAACAAACGCTTCGGGGTAGGTGCGTTGTTCGTCGATTTCCCGGAAATATTCATCCGGGTAATGACTGCACAGGTCGCGAATCGCTTCGCGGATTTCCATATGGTTGTCAGAAAGGGTTTGCATAGGTTTGTCCTGGTTGTTATTTGAGAAGAACGGCGCGGGCTTCCATGGCCAGATGGCCTTCATGGTTGCGCGCCCAGAGAATGATTTCGTTGGTGCCGTTTACGGGCTTGCCGCAGACATAAAACGGGTGGATGTCAAACAGCGGGCTGACCGCGCGGAAACTGAATGAGGTCACGGTGGCACCCGGGCATTGGCGGGCGACCAGATCGAGCAAAAGGGTTGCAATCAGGGGGCCATGCACAACCAACCCGGGGTAGCCCTCAACTTCGGTGACGTAGTCGCGGCTGTAATGGATCCGGTGGCCATTGAAGGTCAGTGCCGAATAACGGAACAGCAACGTGTCGGTTGGTATGATTTTGCGTTCCCAGGTGGCGTCCGCCGGGCAAGCCACGGGTTTGGGCACGGCGGCGTCGGCCGTCGGCATGTCGCGGTAAACGATGTCGTGTTCCTCGACGACCGCCATGGAGCCGCCTGTCCAGATTTCATGACGGGCGAGCACAAAAACCAATGGGCCGGTACGTCCTTGCTTGGTGTCGACGCTGACGACAGTCGACTTGCGGGTAATTTCGCTGCCGACGTTGACCGGGCCCAGGAAAGACAAACGGCTTCCGGCCCACATGCGTCGTGGCAGCGGCACGGGTGGCAGGAAACCACCGCG
>JBAYOZ010000156.1:0-4735 GCA_041677965.1 Pusillimonas sp. | reverse complement strand
TACGAACGCGGTTTCAGTATTCAGACCCAGTCGTTGCATCAGGCTCAGGGTGTGGCTGTAGGCTCCCAGCAGGATGTGCTGTCCGTTATCCAGCATTGCAGCGAATTCAGGACGATCGACGGCACGGGCTCGCCCACCCAAAGTACCCGAGGCTTCATGAACCGCAACAGTGTGGCCCGCATCGCGCAGTGAAACGGCCGCAGCAAGCCCGGCCCAGCCCGCACCGATGATGCCGACGTTCATTGGGCAAACTGTTTGGCCAGTCGCTTGCCACCCGTTACCCAGGTTTTCCAGGCCAGCCAGAACTTGCGTATCGGGGTCAGGGAAATACGCTGGTCAAGTACCTGCCAGCGGTCACGTTCGATTTCCAGCAGCAGTGCGTGATAAATTGCGGCCATTGCCAGCCCCGAGCGCTGGTTGCGCCGGTCAATTTCGGGCAGGGCCGCCAGCGCTTCACGGTAATAGTTTTTCGCCCGCTCGGTCTGAAAACGCATCAGCGCCACGAAACGGTCGGAGTATTGGCTGTTCAGGATATCTGACGCCTTGACGTCAAACTGCTGCAGCTCGTCGATTGGCAAATAAATGCGTCCGCGGCGGGCATCGTCGCCTACATCGCGAATGATATTGGTCAGCTGGAATGCCAGGCCCAGCTTGTCGGCGTAGACCAGGGTGTTTTCGTCCTGGTAACCAAACACGCCAACGGAAAGCTCGCCGACAACGCCAGCCGCATGCCAGCAGTATTTTTGCAAGCCTGGCCAGTCAAGATAGCGACTTTGATCAAGGTCCATTTCCATGCCGTCGATAACCGCATGCAGCCGCGCTGCGGTAAATCGGCACGATTCTATGTGCGGCATCAGTGCCTTCATGACCGGGTGTTCGGCCTTGCCGGCAAACAGGGCGTCAACTTGCTGGTGCCACCATGCCAGGGTCTGGCGGGCTACCGAAGGGTCGTGGGTTTCATCCACTACGTCGTCGACTTCCCGACAAAATGCATACAGTGCCGTAATGGCGCGCCGACGCTCGGGTGGCAGGAAAAGAAAAGCGTAATAAAAGCTCGAGCCACTTTTTGTGGCCTTGTTCTGGCAATAATCGTCGGGGCTCATGCGTGGCCTGAAAGTTTGGGCGCTGATCTGCGCATAATTGCCCGACCCAGAACAACGAGCCAGTCGCCGGGTTTCAGGGTGGGCCGATGGTTGAACATGTCGTAGTTTAAATCGTCAAGGCGTTCCAGAATGCGTAACCCGCCTTCAATTACCATGCGCAACTCAAGCGCAAGCCGAAACGGAAGGCGCCCGGGCAGGTCAGACCCCGAGAGCAGCAACCCGCGCGCCTGGGCGACCTGGTGCTGCATCAGGGCCTGCCAGTGCGCATCGACCTGGCCATGGGCAATTTGCTGTTCACTGACGCCAAACTGGGCCAGCCGGGCTTGTGGCAAGTACACGCGATCCTTGGCCCAGTCGATGGCGACGTCTTGCCAGAAGTTGGTCAGCTGCAAACCGGTGCAAATGGCATCAGCCTGGGTCAGGTTCAACGGAGTTGCCGCGTTGTACAGGTGCAGCATCAGGTGGCCGACCGGGTTGGCTGAACGCCGGCAATAGTCGAATAATTGGGCGTCGTCATCGTAGCGTGTCGTGACAACGTCTTGTGAAAAAGCCGATAACAGGTCATAGAACGGTTGCAGGGGCAGCCGGTGTGTTGCAATGCTTTCTTTTAGTGGCTCAAAAATCTCGGCCAGAAAAGGGGAGGTCTCTTCCGGGGTCTGGCTGGCGATATGGTCCAGCGCTGTTCGATAGGCATGCAAAGCGTCCAGCCTTGCCTGTGGCAGGGCGTGGCCTTCATCAGCGATATCGTCGGCGTTGCGGGCAAACCGGTAAATGTCGACTACGGCACGGCGCATGTGGCCAGGCACAAGCACCGAGGCAACAGGAAAGTTTTCGTAGTGATTTACCGCCATGGAAATTGTTTTGAATTTTTACAGGATGCCAAGCGCGGGCACGCCAGTTGGATTAGACTTCGGTTATTAGGGAGAAGTCATGCCGCGTCCGATTTCGGCAACAATTTCGTTGCCGTTTTTAACTCATAACCTGGCTGTTGTTCGCAACCAGCTCGATCGTATCAGTACTGAACACCGTCGCGTGCGCCCGAAAATCTGGGCCGTGGTCAAGGCCAATGCCTACGGGCATGGTATTCATAATGCCCTTGAAGCATTTGCCCAGGCCGACGGGCTGGCCATGCTTGACTTGTCTGAAGCGATAGCGTGCCGCGAAGCGGGCTGGACAAAGCCCGTTTTGCTGCTCGAAGGTTTCTTTGATGCGGCCGATATTAACCTGTTCAGCCACTATGCGCTTGACGCCACCGTGCATTGCCGCACGCAATTAGACATGCTGTCTGCCGTCAAGGTAAACAAACCGCTCAATGTGTTTCTGAAGTTGAATACAGGTATGAACCGTTTGGGTTTCGAACCCGATCAGTTCAGGTCGGCATGGGAAACACTGACCGGTTTGCAGCAGGCGGGCACCGTCAGTCAAATCGGGAAAATGACCCATTTTGCCCGCGCCGACGAGGCTCACGACCTGACCCGTTCGCAAATTCGCGTGTTTACCGAGACAACCCGCGGCCTTTCTGGTCCAGACTCCATGTGCAATTCGGCGGCCAGCCTTACCCCGGCCTGTTGGCTGTCTTTGCCGGATACAGCCCGCCAATGGGTACGTCCGGGCATCTGTTTGTACGGGTCGTCCCCGTTTACGCAGCGTACCAGTACCGATCTTGGCCTTCAGCCGGGTCTCACGCTGTCCTCAAAGCTCATCAGCGTACGCCCGATTGTTCCGGGCGAGGGTGTTGGTTATGGCCACATGTTTGTTGCAGATCAGCCCATGCGCATCGGTGTTGTGGCCTGCGGTTATGCCGATGGCTATCCGCGTCATGCGCCAACGGGCACTCCGGTCAGTGTTGCCGGGGTGAGAACCCGCTTGCTTGGGCGTGTGTCCATGGACATGCTGACAGTTGACCTGGGGCCGGTACCGCATGCGCGGGTCGGCGATGACGTGGTTTTATGGGGGCAGGGTGGCCCCACGGTCGATGAAGTCGCCAGCGCAGCTGGCACAATCGGTTATGAATTACTATGCGCGGTGGCACCACGCGTTCCGAAGTTGGTGGTTTCCTGAAATCAACATTGCGAAGGACGGCTCGTGAAAAATAAATGTGTACTTGTTACCGGGGCAACCCGGGGTATTGGCTGGGCCATCAGCCAGCGTCTTGCTGACATGGGGTGCCATGTTGTCGGGCTGGCGCGCAATACGCAAGACATTGATTTTCCCGGCTACCTGTATTCCTGTGACTTGAGCAATGCGGGTGAAACCGAAGACATCCTGCGCATGATCCGCGAAAAATACCCGGTTGATGCCATCGTGAACAACGTGGGTGTCATTCGGGCCGAGCCCTTGGGTGATGTCGATCTGGCGTCACTTTACTCGGTGTTTGACCTGAATGTGCGGGTGGCTGTGCAAGTCACTCAAGCGTTTGTGGCGTCCATGAAAACCCGTCACGAAGGGCGCATTATCAACATCTGCGGTTCCAGCGCTCATGGGTCAGCCAACCAAACCAGTTTTGCGGCCGCTAAAAATGCGCTGATCGCCTGTACCAAAACCTGGGCGCTCGAACTTGCCGACTACGGCATCACGGTCAATGCGGTATCGCCTGGTGCGGTTGAAACCCGGACATTCCGCGAACAGCACCCGGTGGGTAGCGACGCTGAAAAGCGGGCTATCGCTTCAGTGCCTCTGCGGCGCCTGGGCCAGCCTGCAGATGTGGCCGCGGCGGTCTTGTTCTTGTTGTCTGCTGATGCCGGTTTTATTACCGGGCAAGTGCTGGGTATCGATGGCGGCAGCAGTCTGGCCGGGCGTCAGGTATAACGCGGCGCAGGCATGGCAAAATCAAAGACTTCCTTTGTATGTTCCGACTGCGGCGGTACCAGCCTGAAATGGGAAGGCAAATGTCCCCATTGCGGCGCGTGGAATACCCTGGTCGAAACCCTTGAAGCGCCTGCTGCGTCGCATCGCTATGCCTCGCTGGCGGGTGCCAGCCCTGTGCAAACCCTGGCCGACATCGAAGCGCGCGAACTGCCTCGCCAGCCCTCTGGTCTGGCCGAGTTCGACCGGGTTCTTGGCGGGGGTCTGGTGCCCGGTGCCGTCATCCTGATTGGCGGTGACCCCGGCATCGGCAAATCGACTTTGCTGTTGCAGGCCCTCGTGTCGTTGTCGCAGCAGGTACCGGTGCTTTACGTTACCGGTGAAGAGTCTGCCGAGCAGGTGGCCCTGCGTGCCCGTCGTCTTGAACTCAATACCGGCAAAGTCAGCCTTCTGGCAGAAATCAGGCTTGATGCCATCATCGCCACGCTCAAGTCCGAAAAACCGTCTGTAGCGGTTATCGATTCCATACAAACGCTGTATTCACCCGAGTTGTCGGCGGCGCCCGGTTCGGTGTCACAGGTGCGCGAGTGTGCGGCGCAACTGACCCGCCTGGCCAAGCAAACGGGCATCACGCTGGTGTTCATCGGCCATGTCACCAAAGACGGGACGCTGGCCGGGCCGCGCGTACTCGAGCATATTGTTGATACGGTGCTCTACTTCGAAGGTGACACTCACTCATCGTTCCGGCTGGTGCGTGCCTTCAAGAATCGTTTTGGTGCCGTTAACGAACTGGGCGTCTTTGCCATGACTGATCGCGGCCTCAAGGG
>JBAYOZ010000155.1:0-4737 GCA_041677965.1 Pusillimonas sp. | reverse complement strand
CTTCGGCGCATGGCACCAATCCGGCATCGGCGCACCTGGCAGGTTTCGAGGTGCGCGTGGTCGCAGCCGATGCGCATGGCAACGTTGACCTTGCCGACCTGAAAGGCAAAGTGGCCGAGGCGGGCGACCGTCTTGCCGCCATCATGATCACCTACCCGTCTACCCATGGGGTTTTCGAAGAACGCGTCGTCGAGCTATGCGATATTGTTCACCAGGCCGGCGGGCAAGTGTATCTTGATGGCGCCAACATGAACGCTATGGTGGGCATTGCGCGCCCGGGCTGGTTCGGTGCCGATGTGTCGCATTTGAATCTGCACAAGACATTTTGCATTCCGCATGGCGGTGGTGGTCCCGGGGTGGGGCCGGTGGCCGTCAAGGCACACCTCGCCCCCTGGTTGCCGGGGGAGGCAGGAGCCAGGGGGCCGGGGGTGGTTAATGCGCCCGTCAGTGCTGCCCCGTATGGCTCGGCGGGTATCTTGCCCGTTTCCTGGGTGTATATCGCCCTGATGGGGCCGCAGGGCTTGCTCGATGCTACCCGTGTGGCGATTCTTGGCGCCAACTACATTGCCGCCCGTTTGCGTGATCATTATCCGGTCTTGTATACCGGCAGGGGCGGGTGGGTAGCGCACGAATGTATTATTGACCTGCGGCCATTCAAGGAAACGGCAGGCATACAGGTCGATGACGTGGCCAAACGCCTCATTGACTATGGTTTTCATGCCCCCACCATGAGCTTTCCGGTGCCGGGCACGCTAATGATTGAACCGACAGAGTCTGAAGGTCTGGCCGAACTTGACCGTTTTATTGATGCCCTTATCGCTATCCGTGGCGAAATCTCGCGCATTGAGTCAGGCGAGTGGGGGCACGAAAACAATGTCCTGAAAAATGCACCGCACACGGCGCCAATGCTGTTGTCCGACCAGTGGTCGGCGCCGTACAGCCGTGAACTGGCGGCCTATCCGGCAGCGTCATTAAGGCAGGTGAAATACTGGTCGCCGGTGGCACGCGTTGATAATGTCTGGGGGGACCGCCACCTGTTTTGTGCCTGCCCGCCCTGGCCGCAGGGTGGCGCCTGACGGCCAGGGTTCTTGCCTGGACCGTTGGCCTGGTAGCGGCGCTTATCCCCGGTGCCATCACCTTGCGGTTATGTGCCAGGCATCTGTGCTCAGGGTTTGATGGGCCGTTTATACGTTACAAAATCGTAGGCGTAGCCGTTTTCTTCAGGCTGGGGCTGTCGCGACACTTCTTCCCATTCGTCGCAAGCCAAAAGCGGGAAAAACACATCACCGTCAACGTCGGCGTGCACTTCAGTGGCGATCAGTTCTGCCACAAAGGGCATTGCATCGGTAAAGATTTGTGCCCCGCCAATAATGCACACCGCGGGTTCGGTGTGGCAGGCGCTCAGGGCATCGTGCAACGAAGTAAACACTTCGGCACCGGTGGCAACATAGTTCGGATTGCGGCTGATGACAATATTGCGCCGGCCAGGCAGGGGCCTGCCCAATGATTCCCAGGTCTTGCGCCCCATGATAATCGGTTGGCCCAGTGTATTGCGCTTGAAGTGCTGCAGGTCTGCGGGCAAATGCCAGGGCAGGGTATTGTCCTTGCCAATAACCCGGTTACGCGAATAGGCCACGACGCATTTGACATGTGGTTTTTCCGTCGGGCACGGTTGCCGGGCTTCAAAATCGGTGGCGGGGGTGTCAGGCATGGATGTGTTCATTCAGAGCGTCTGCTGTTTCGGCCGCAAGGGTTAAACGAAGTGGTCTGTTGATATGGCACCCGCAAAAAGTGGTGGCCCGTTGTTGTCAGATTGGTGCACGACCGGTGTGGGCCACCGCGTCAGACGGCGACGGGTGCCTTGATGTGCGGGTGACACTGATAATCTTGAATTTCAAAATCGTCGTATTCGTAGCCAAACAGGCTTTCGGGCCGACGACGGATATTCAGGCGCGGATACGGAAACGGCGTGCGCGACAGCTGTTCTTCAACTTGTGTGAAATGGTTGCTGTACAGGTGGCAGTCACCGCCCGTCCAGATGAAGTCACCCACGTCAAGATGGCATTGCTGGGCCACCATGTGGGTCAGCAATGCATAGCTGGCAATATTGAAGGGGACCCCCAGGAAAATATCGGCACTGCGCTGGTACAGCTGGCACGACAGTTTGCCGTCGGCGACGTAAAACTGGAAAAAAGCGTGGCAGGGGGGCAACGCCATATTCGGAATATCGCTGACATTCCAGGCCGATACAATCAGGCGGCGCGAGTCGGGGTTGGCCTTGATTTGTTCAACGACTTGCGTGATCTGGTCAATGTGACCGCCGTCGGGCTTGGGCCATGAACGCCACTGCACGCCATAGACCGGCCCCAGGTTGCCGTTGGCATCCGCCCATTCATTCCAGATGCTTACACCACGGTCTTGCAGCCATTTGACGTTGCTGTCGCCTCGCAAAAACCACAGCAGCTCTGTGAAAATGCTTTTGGTGTGCAGCTTCTTGGTGGTGACCAGCGGAAAACCTTCGGTCAGATTGAACCTCATCTGGTAGCCGAAAACCGACCGCGTACCGGTGCCGGTGCGGTCTTCTTTCTGGACGCCATGAGTAAACACATGGCGCATGAAGGTTTCGTACTGATCCATGACGGAATCCCTGGGGAAAGTGATTCGAAAAGTTGAACGACTAGGTGTTGACGACGGTGACCGAATGCGTGATTTCAGCAGTTTGGGCCAGCATTGCCGAGGCTGAGCAGTATTTCTCGTGCGACAGCTTTACAGCGCGCTCGACGGCAGCCTCGGGAAGGTTACTGCCGGTGACGGTGAAGGCAAAATTAATTCGTGTGAATACTTTCGGGTCGGTATCGGCACGTTCGGCGTTCAGTTTGACCTGGCAGCCCGTCACGGCATGGCGCCCACGCTTCAGAATCAGCACGACGTCGTAGGCTGCGCAGCCGCCGGCGCCGGTAAGCATCATTTCCATCGGGCGCGGGGCCAGATTGTTGCCGCCGCCTTCGGGTGCGCCGTCCATGGCCGTCACGTGCCCGCTACCTGTGCGGGCAACAAAAAGCATGCCTTCGGGGCCGCCCCAGTCTATTGTGCATTCCATCGTACAAATCCGAGTCAATCAAAAATCACAATGTTAATCCATCAGCATGCCATTGGCATTGTCTGGTCGGCTTTTTGTCTATGGCCTTATCTGTAATAGATGGCAAGATCGGTGCATGTGTGTGTCGTGGCACGCCATTTTCCAGGGCCTGTGCGTATCTTTTCGTAGAATAGGGTTTGAAAGGGCCCATCGTGGCCCGGTATTCACTCAGGAGCCCGATCATGAAGGCCAACACGTCGTTTCAACGTCAATTTTCACCCATCGACCAGGTATTGGTCGAGGCCGGGCGCGCCCTTGAAGTTATCAGTGGCGCCGTACATGCGTCTCGTCCGAATCCGGCGGGGCGACCTTCTGCGGCCGACAAGGCGCTGTCCGAGTCCGAGCAGCGTCATTCAGCCGGTTTAATGCGGGTCAATCATGTGGGCGAGGTGTGTGCCCAGGCCCTGTACCGGGGGCAGGCGTTGTTTTGTCGCGACACCAAGGTGCGTGGCTTGTTGCATGATGCAGCGCACGAAGAGGTGGACCATCTGGCCTGGTGTGCCGATCGGCTTAAAGAACTGCATAGCCGCCCCAGTTACCTGAACCCGGTATGGTATGCCGGGTCATTCGCTTTAGGGGTGGTTGCCAGCCGCGCCAGTGTGGCCAAAAACCTGGGTTTCATGGCCGAAACCGAGTCTCAGGTCGAAGAGCACCTTGATAGCCATCTTGCCCGTTTGCCCGACAATGATGTGCGTTCACGACAAATAGTCGAGCAAATGCGCGATGATGAAATCAGCCATCGGACTACCGCAGAACGGCACGGGGCAACGCCTTTGCCTGCACCTGTCAAGGGGCTTATGACGCTCATGGCCAAGGTCATGACGACAACGTCGTATCGTATTTAGTGCTGTTGTAACAAAGGTAAAAGCGTGTGGGTGCAGCCTTGACCTAGGGTTTGCCCTAGGTTAAACTACAGTTGTTGGTCAGGCAGTTTTATACCAGTGGTCGTAAAGTTTCAGCTACGCCATGTTGTGTTTTAGGTGCACCGCAAAAAATATCTTGCAATGCAGCATAAAGCGAAATAAAATTGCTTATCGGATGTCGAAACGCAGGGCAATAAGGGTTTACCATTAAATCTCTGCGCGGTCTCAGGCACATGCCTTTGTAGCCCGACATGCCAAGGTTGTCTCCTCCACCCTCCTCCTTTGGTGGATTTAGCCCGAGATCTCTTGATCTCGGGCTTTTTTTTCGCCTCATGTTCCATTTTTAAAAACAGTAACAACTCTGGTAGCAACTTATTGCAGCCAGATGACACTATAGTTTTGCAGGCGCTGCATAATAGGCGTTTATCAGTATTGCGTTATAGGTAATCTGTGAATTCTCCTCAAACTTGGGACACGCTCACCTGGCTGTATATCTGTATTGTGGCCTTCATGGTGGGGGGGCTGATTGTTGCGTCTGAACGTTGGCACGGCAAACTAACCGGCGATACCGATCTGAACAAGCCCCAGGCTTCGCATACACGCGCCACGCCTCGTGTTGGGGGGCTGGCCGTGCTGGCGGGCAGTCTGGCCGGGTTGCTGGTGTTGGGGCCAAGCAACATGACCCTGACCTGGCTGTGGCCGGTACTGTTCATTGCCGCAATGCCAGTGTTTGTT
>JBAYOZ010000154.1:0-4746 GCA_041677965.1 Pusillimonas sp. | reverse complement strand
TTTAAGCCCCTTCATCTGTTGTCTTCAGGGGTTAAAGGCAGCGGCAGCGCGGCCGATGCGGTCGTTGACGGCTTGCCAGGATAGCGTTTGGGGTGGGCGCTCCAGCAGGATAAGATCGCAGGCCATAGCGTCCATGTCGCGCAGGCAAGCGTACAGGTCATGGGCGTACGCGTCGGCTTTCTGCGGGGCGCGGCACCAGTGCCAGCCTGTCTGGGCAAGAGCTTCGGGTGATAACGGTGGTTCGCCGAAGGCCAGCACGACCCGGCGGGTGGTGTCCGCGGGCTGACGCAACATGGCGTCGAGCTCGGCGCGGCTGACCAGATGCAAGGGGGTGTGGGGAGCGTAGTGCGCTTTCAGGGAACCTGACACACGAGGGGCGTCGGACCCGGCCTGTTGCACAGGCATGATGCCAATGACGTCGGCGATGTCTTTGGGGCTTATGTGGCCGGGGCGCAACAGAACAGGGGGTGTGCCGGTGCCGATACGCGACAGGTCGAGGATGGTGGATTCGATGCCGACCTGGGCAGCGCCACCGTCAAGAATCATCAGTTGGTCGGGGCCCAGGTCGGGAAAACCGCTGCGTACGTGCTCGGCTGTAGTGGGTGAGACCTGGCCGAATTTGTTGGCCGATGGCGCGGCGATACCACCATGGCCACCTTTGAGGTCGGCGAACTGCGCCAGCAAGGCCTGGGCGACCGGGTGTGAGGGGCAACGCAGGCCGATGGTGTCCTGGCCGCCACTGACAGCGTCGGGCACATGGGGTGCGCGATGCAAGATAAGGGTCAGTGGGCCGGGCCAGAAGGCTTCGGTCAGAGACCAGGCAATGTCGGGGATGTCGCAGGCCCAGTAATCGAGGCTGGCACCGGGTGCCAGGTGGACGATGACGGGGTGGTCGGCAGGGCGGCCTTTGGCGGCGTAGATGCCGGCGATGGCATCGGGGTTTTCAGCATCGGCACCGAGGCCATAGACGGTTTCGGTGGGAAAGGCAACCAGGCCGCCACCGACAAGCCGTCGCGCAGCCGCTTCAATGGGCTCAAGGTCGACGGGATATTTCATGAAAACGCGAGGCCGAGTGCCTGAGCTACCTGGCTGGCTTGCTGGCGGGCTTCGTCAAGCGTTGCGCCGGTAATGGTCACGTGCCCCATTTTGCGACCTTTGCGAGCCTCGGCCTTGCCATACAGGTGAAGTTTGGCGTGGTCGGCACGCAGAACGCCCGCCCAGTCGGGTTCACGATAGTTGCCGTTGGCGTCGAACCAGAGGTCGCCCAGAATATTGAGCATGATCGAGGCATCATGACTGATGGTGCTGCCCAAGGGCATGCCGGCCATCACCCTGACCTGCTGCTCAAACTGGCTGGTGATGCAGGCATCAATGGTGTGATGACCGCTGTTGTGCGGACGCGGGGCGACTTCATTGGCCACCAGGCGGCCGTCGTCAAGAACAAAAAACTCTACACACAGTACACCCCGGTAGTTCAATGCGATGGCAATTTTTTGCGCGGCCTGCGCGGCTTGCACGTAAAGGGCTTGCCGGCTTTCTGCTGGCACCGGGTCTACCGATGATACGGCCAGAATGCCGTCGCGGTGCTCGTTATGCGCCGGCGTGTACACCACGCAATGGTCGTCGTGGCCACGGGCCATGACAACAGAAATTTCGTCGGCCAGCGGCAGCATGGCTTCCAGGACACAGGGCACGGAACCGAACGCGGCGAAAGCATCCAGCGCTTGCTCGCGCGAGCTGACGCGCGCCTGGCCTTTACCGTCGTACCCCAGGCGCGCGGCCTTCAGGATGCCGGGGAAAAGGGTATCGGGGGCATTTTGAAGATCGGCGGCGACCAGAACGGGCTGATACGGGGCAACCGGGACACCCGCCTGCGTGATGAAGGCCTTTTCCTGGATACGATCTTGCACCACAGCCACGGCATCACCGGAGGGACTGAGCGGGCAATGTTGAGCCAGGCGCCGCAAACTGTCGGCGGGTACATTTTCAAATTCAGTGGATACCGCAGCGCAAAGGCGACCCAGCTCGTCAAGCGCCTGGGGATCATCGTAGCTGGCCTGGATGTGGCGATCAGCCACTACACCGGCGGGGCAGCCGGCGGCAGGGTCAAGCACGGCCACTTTGTAGCCCAGGCTTTGGGCGGCGTGGCAGAACATGCGGCCAAGCTGGCCACCGCCCACCATACCCAGCCAGCCGCCGGGTTGCACAGGCCAGGTCGAAGCAGAAGCGGTCATGATATGCGTTCAGGCAGTAACTGGCGGCACCCGCATGTCGCGGGCGGCCTGGGTTTGGCGTTCGCGGAACGCATCGAGTTTTTCGGCCAGTGCAGCATCGGTGGTGGCCATGCAGGCAATGGCATGCAGGGCCGCATTGGCTGCCCCCGCCTCGCCGATGGCGAAGGTGGCTACCGGAACGCCTTTGGGCATTTGCACAATGGACAACAAAGAGTCTTCACCGCGCAGATAGCGCGACGGTACCGGTACGCCGAACACCGGCACGGGTGTCAGGGCGGCCATCATGCCGGGCAAATGGGCAGCGCCACCTGCACCGGCAATAATGGCACGCAAGCCGCGACTGCGTGCAGCGGCACCATAATCGGCCATGTCGGTGGGCATACGGTGCGCCGAGATAACCCGCGCCTCGTAGGTCACACCGAAAGCATCCAGCATGTCGGTGGCGTTTTTCATGACGTCCCAATCGCTGGAGGAACCCATGATGACACCGACAAGCGGTGCAGCAGTTGCAGTAGCAGTCATAGCAGGCAGTTAATCAGGCGGTAAGACGGGTCAGGGCTTCGTGATACTTGGCTGCCGTCTTTTCAATAACGTCGGCAGGCAGACGCGGCGCGGGCGGGGTTTTGTCCCAAACCTGGGTTTCGAGCCAGTCGCGAACAAACTGTTTGTCGAACGACGGCGGACTGGTGCCTTCGGCATAGCCATCGGCCGGCCAAAAACGGGAAGAGTCAGGCGTCAGGACTTCGTCCATGAGATGCAACTGCCCCGCATCATCAAGACCAAATTCAAACTTGGTGTCGGCAATGATGATGCCCTTGGTTGCCGCGTAGTCAGAGGCTTCTGCGTACAAACGCAAGGTGATGTCACGAATCTGTTCAGCCATCGCCTGACCGACTTCACGCACGACATGGGCGAAATCAACGTTTTCGTCGTGAGCCCCTACTTCGGCCTTGGCCGCCGGTGTAAAGATGGGCTGGGGCAAACGGCTGGCTTGCTGCAAGCCGGCGGGCAAGGTGATGCCGCAAACGGCACCGCTGGCCTGGTAGTCTTTCCAGCCTGAACCAATAAGATAGCCGCGGGCAACCGCTTCAACCATAACCGGCTCGAGCCGTTTGACCACCATGGCGCGACCCACCACCTGATCGCGCTCGTCAGGGGTGACAACGTCTTCAGGGCGCACGTCGGTGCTGTGGTTGGGCACAATATGGGCCAGCTTTTTCAGCCAGAACTCGGTCAGTGAGGTCAGTACGGCACCCTTGCCCGGCACTGGATCATCGAGAATGACATCAAAGGCCGAAATACGATCGGTCGCAACGATAAGCAGCTTGTCGTCACCAACCGCATACATGTCGCGCACCTTGCCGCGTGCGATCAGCGGCAAGGAGGTAATGGAGGACTGGAGCAGGCCTGACATTTACTGTACTACCTGGGCCAGTTCGCCGGCGGCGTACTTGCGGGCCATTTCGTCGAGGGCAACCGGCTTGATCCTGGATGCCTGACCGGCACAACCGAATTGCTCGTAGCGCTGCAGGCAAATACCTTTGGCCGCAATACGTGCAGGCTTGAGATATTCGCGCGGGTCGAACTTCGAGGGGTTTTCGACGAAGAAACGGCGAATCGCACCGGTCATGGCCAGGCGGATATCGGTGTCGATATTGATTTTGCGAACGCCGAACTTGATGGCTTCCTGGATTTCTTCGACCGGCACACCATAGGTTTCTTTCATGTCGCCGCCAAATTCGCGGATTTCAGCCAGAAGTTCTTGAGGAACGCTGGACGAACCGTGCATGACCAGATGCGTGTTGGGCAGACGCTGGTGGATTTCTTTGATGCGGGCGATGGAAAGAATGTCACCAGTAGGCTTGCGGGAGAACTTGTATGCACCGTGGCTGGTGCCGATGGCAATGGCCAGGGCATCAAGCTGGGTTTTACGGACAAAGTCGGCAGCCTGTTCGGGATCGGTAAGCAACTGCTCAAGCGTCAGCTTGCCGTCGGCACCGTGGCCGTCTTCCTTGTCGCCTTCCATGGTTTCAAGCGAACCAAGACAGCCCAGCTCGCCTTCAACGGTGATGCCCAGTTTGTGGGCCATGTCGACCACTTTGCGGGTGACGTCAACGTTGTACTCGTAGTCGGCAATGGTTTTGCCGTCTTCCTTCAATGAGCCGTCCATCATGACGCTGGTGAACCCCAGGTTGATGGCGCCCTGGCAAATGGCCGGCGACTGGCCGTGGTCTTGGTGCATGACCACCGGCAGATGCGGGTAGCTTTCAACGGCGGCCTGAATGAGGTACTTGAGGAAGCCTTCACCGGCGTATTTACGCGCACCCGCCGACGCCTGCATGATGACCGGGCTGTTGGTTTCGTGCGCGGCCTCCATAATGGCCTGAACCTGTTCCAGGTTATTGACGTTGAAGGCGGGGATACCGTAACCGTTTTCGGCAGCGTGGTCGAGCAGCTGACGCATGGAAACGAGGGCCATGGAAAGACTCCTGATCAGAAAGAATAAGTAATG
>JBAYOZ010000153.1:0-4767 GCA_041677965.1 Pusillimonas sp. | reverse complement strand
GAAGGGTTCCAGTCCCCGGATGCCGAACGGTTGGGCCAACTGCTTGATTACGGCAGCACGGCGTCTTCGTCTAAGGAAGACAAAAACACTTTGGTGTTGCGCGTCATCCCACGCCTGGGCACGATTTCACCCTGGGCCAGCAAAGCCACCGACATTGCGCACAACTGCGGTTTGGTCAGCGTACGCCGCATTGAGCGGGGTATTCGCTACACCATCCAGCCGTCGCGTGGCTTGCTGGGTTCGGCGTCCATCTCGCCTGATCAGCTGTCACAAATTGCGTCGTGTTTGCACGACCGCATGACGGAAACCGTGGTCGACGCCGGCTTCGACGGGCAGGCCTTGTTTGCGTCATTGGCGGGCAAGCCGATTCAAACCATCAATGTCATCGGTCAGGGCAGGGCCGCGCTTGAACAGGCCAACCAGCAACTGGGCCTGGCGCTGTCTGAAGACGAAATCGAATATCTTGAACAGTCGTTCACCGGCCTGGGTCGCAATCCTACCGACGTCGAACTCATGATGTTCGCTCAAGCCAACAGCGAGCATTGCCGTCACAAGATTTTCAACGCACAGTGGGTCATCAACGGGCAGGCCCAGCCCAACACCCTGTTCGGCATGATCCGCGCCACACACGCCGCGCAGCCGCAGGGCACGGTGGTGGCGTACTCCGATAACGCCGCCATTATGTCAGGCGGTCCGGCAACGCTGTTTTACGCCGGTCAGTTCGGTACCGATGCTCAGCCAGGCGCGACAGCCTATGGCCATCATCCGGCCACGGTTCACACCCTCATGAAGGTGGAAACCCACAATCACCCGACGGCCATTGCGCCGTTCCCGGGGGCGTCAACCGGCAACGGTGGCGAGATCCGTGACGAGGGGGCGACCGGCCGGGGTTCTAAACCCAAGGCAGGTCTTACCGGGTTCACGGTGTCCAACCTGCGTTTCGATGACGCGCCTGAGCCCTGGGAAACCGATTCCCATGGCATGCCCGACCGCATTGCCAGCCCGCTCGACATCATGATCGACGGTCCATTAGGCGGCGCTGCATTCAACAACGAATTCGGTCGCCCGAATCTGGCCGGTTACTTCCGCACCTTCGAACAGACGGCTGGCGGCAAGCGCTGGGGTTATCACAAGCCCATCATGATCGCGGGTGGTTTGGGCAGTATCGAAGACAGCCTGACCCAAAAAGACCCTATCCCGCCGGGTGCCTTGCTGATTCAGCTGGGCGGTCCGGGCATGCGCATCGGCATGGGTGGGGGTGCTGCATCCAGCATGAGCGTGGGTACCAACACTGCTGAACTTGATTTTGACTCGGTGCAGCGCGGTAACCCGGAAATCGAGCGCCGGGCCCAGGAAGTCATTGATCGCTGCTGGCAGCAGGGCAGCAACAACCCCATCATTGCCATCCACGACGTCGGTGCCGGCGGGTTGTCCAATGCCTTCCCCGAACTGGTCAACGATGCCGGCCGGGGCGCCATTTTTGAATTGACCCAGGTTCACCTGGAAGAGTCGGGCTTATCCGCCGCTGAAATCTGGAGCAATGAGGCTCAGGAACGCTATGTGTTGGCGATCTTGCCCCAAGATTTGCCGCGCTTCGATGTTATCGCCACGCGTGAACGTTGCCCATACGCGGTGGTCGGTGTCGCCACCGAAGAGCGTCAGTTGCGCGTTACGTTGGGCGAAGGTTTGCCCGGTGTTACTGAACACACGCCCAAAACCGATGAAACACGCCCGGTCGATGTGCCGATCGACGTCATTCTGGGCAAGCCACCGCGCATGACGCGCGACGTGCAACGCCAGGATGGCGTGGCGCAAGCGCTTGATCTGCCTGTTATTGCATTGCCCGAGGCCATCGAACGCGTTTTGCGCCACCCGACGGTTGCCAACAAAACGTTCCTCATTACCATTGGCGACCGAAGCGTGGGTGGGCTGAACAGCCGTGACCAGATGGTTGGCCCTTGGCAGGTTCCGGTCGCCGATTGCGCCGTTACGCTGACTGACTTTGAGTCCACAGGCGGGCAGGCCATGGCCATGGGCGAGCGCACACCTCTGGCCATGATCGACGCAGCAGCCTCGGGTCGCATGGCGATTACCGAAGCACTGACCAACCTGGTGGCCGCCGATGTCCGCTCGCTCAAAGACATCAAGCTGTCGGCCAACTGGATGGCCGCCTGCGGTGTGCCCGGTCAAGACGCTGCGCTGTATGACACGGTATCGGCCGTCAGCCAATGGTGCCAGCAGCTTGATTTGTCGATTCCGGTGGGCAAAGACTCGTTGTCGATGCGCACCAACTGGTCTGAAAATGGCGAATCCCGTGAAGTTATTTCGCCCGTTTCCCTGATCGTTACGGGCTTTGCGCCGGTGGCTGATGTCCGCAAAACCCTCACCCCACAATTGCGTACCGATGTGGGCGACACGGCCCTGATTCTGATTGACCTTGGACAAGGCCGTCAGCGCATGGGCGGTTCGATCCTTGCCCATGCTTTCAACCAGGTCGGCGATGCGGTTCCCGATGTGGACGACGCTGCAGCGGTACGCTCGTTCTTTGAAGCGATCCGCGAGCTTGCTGATGCCGGCCACATTCTGGCGTATCACGACCGTTCCGACGGCGGTTTGTTGGCCACCGTCTGCGAAATGGCGTTTGCCGGTCGTACCGGCGTTTCCCTGAATCTGGACATGCTGACTATCGACCCGGTCGCTGCCGATTGGGGTGACTATAAAATCCGCCCCGAGCAAATGGCGGTGCAGCGTGACGAAATCACGCTCAAGGCCTTGTTTAACGAAGAAGCTGGTGCGGTCATCCAGGTACCGCTGACGCAGCGCAACACCGTCTTGCAGGCTCTGCGTGCCAAGGGCCTTTCGGCTCATTCACATGTGGTAGGTTCGTTGAATACCTTGAATGAAATTCAGGTGTTCCGCGATGGCAAGTGTGTCTATCAGCGGGCGTGGCGTGAGCTGGCCGGCCACTGGAGCGAGGTCAGCCGCCGCATCATGGCGCGTCGCGACAACCCCGCGTGCGCACAGGCCGAATACGACGTCTGGGCCAACACTGAAGACCCCGGTTTCAGCCCCAAGGTGGCATTTGATCCGCAAGACGATATCGCCGCGCCCTTCATCGCCAAAGGCGCGCGTCCGCGCATGGCCATTCTGCGGGAACAAGGCTGCAACAGCCAGGTGGAAATGGCCTGGGCCTTTGACAAGGCCGGCTTCGAATCATGGGACGTTCACATGACTGATCTGCTGTCGGGCCGGGTGCGTCTGGACGACGTGCAGGGTCTGGTGGCGGTTGGCGGTTTCAGCTACGGCGACGTACTGGGGGCCGGTGAAGGCTGGGCGCGCACGATTCGCTTCAACACGCAACTGGCTGACCAGTTTGCGGCCTTCTTCGGTCGCTCTGACACATTTGCGCTGGGCGTCTGCAACGGCTGCCAGATGATGGCCGCGCTGGCCGGAATGATTCCGGGTGCACAGCATTGGCCGCGCTTTACCCGCAACCAGTCTGAAAAGTACGAAGCCCGCTTGTCGATGGTTGAAATCCCCGAGTCACCGTCTTTGTTCTTCAAGGGCATGGCCGGCATGCAAGCCCCGATTGCCGTTGCACACGGTGAAGGCTTCGCCAATTTTGCCGCCCAGGGCGACGCAAGCCAGGTACTGGCCGCCATGCGGTACGTTGACAACACGGGTCTTGCTACCGAAACCTACCCCTTCAACCCCAACGGCAGTGCAGCGGGCCTGACGGGCGTGACTACGGCCGATGGCCGCTTCACCATCATGATGCCGCACCCCGAGCGTGTCACCCGCAACGTCATGATGTCGTGGTCGCCCGAGCGCTGGGGGCAGGCTGACGCCGGTGGTGAATTCAGCCCCTGGTTGCGTATGTTCCGCAACGCCCGCGTTTGGTTGGGCTAAGGCATACAGCGTATAATCTTGCTTTGCACACGGAGTACTCGAATGCGTCTCATTAAAAAAGCGCTAACCTTCGACGATGTGTTGTTAGTCCCGGCCTTTTCACAGGTCCTGCCTCGCGATACTTCCCTTGCCACCCAATTCACGCGCGACATCAGCCTGAACATTCCGCTGGTGTCTGCTGCCATGGATACCGTTACCGAAGCGCGTCTGGCTATTGCCATGGCACAGGAAGGCGGTATTGGCATTGTCCACAAAAACCTCACGGCCGACCGCCAGGCGCAAGAAGTGGCACGCGTCAAGCGCCATGAATTCGGCATCGTCATCGACCCGGTCACCGTAACGCCCACCATGAAAGTGCGCGACGCCATTGCGTTGCAGCGCCAGCACGGTATTTCGGGTCTGCCTGTCGTAGAAGGCGGCAAATTGGTGGGCATTGTCACCAATCGTGACTTGCGTTTTGAGGACCGCCTCGATTTGCCCCTGCGCGAAGTCATGACACCGCAAGACCGGCTGGTTACCATGAAGGAAGGTGCCACGCTCGAAGAAGCCCAGTCGCTGATGCACAAGCACCGTCTCGAACGTGTGCTCATCGTCAACGAAAACTTCCAGTTGCGAGGTCTCGCAACCGTTAAAGATATTGTCAAGAATACCGAGCATCCGTTTGCCAGCAAAGACGCGCACGGCCAGCTTCGTGTGGGCGCTGCGGTGGGCGTGGGTGAAGGCACCGAAGAGCGCGTTGAGAAACTCGCGGCTGCCGGTGTTGACGTTCTTGTTGTTGACACGGCACACGGCCATTCGGCCGGCGTTATCGAACGCGTACGCTGGGTCAAGCAAAACTATCCCCGTATCCAGGTTATT
>JBAYOZ010000152.1:0-4797 GCA_041677965.1 Pusillimonas sp. | reverse complement strand
GGCCTCGGCCCCGTTATGTGCTGTATGGATGGCAAAGGGGCGTGAACGCAAAGAGCGGCTGACGCTACGCACTACATTGGGTTCGTCATCGACGATGAGTAGGGCAGCGCCGGTTGCGCAATGCGCTTGCGCCGGGGTGCCTGCCTGCATGTATTTGCCTCCTGTTACTGCGCTGGGCCGGAAACCAGATCAGGGCGGACCGGTAACCAGACCGTGAACGCAGTGCCATTTCCGGGCTCGGTCTGCACCTGGATGCGACCGTTATGTTTTTTAATAATGTTGTACGACAACGGCAAACCAAGACCAGTGCCCTTGCCCGCCGGTTTAGTGGTAAAGAACGGGTCGAACAGACGTTCGACAACTTCTGGCGCCATGCCACAGCCATCATCGCTGATTTCAAACCAGACCCAATGCCCGTCAACACCGGTACGAATAGTTATTGTGCCAGAGTCTTCAATCGCATGTGCCGCATTGATCAGAAGGTTCATAACCACCTGATTAATCTGTGAAATATTACAAACCACTTTGGGCAGATCCGCAAAATTAATGGCAACCTTTGCCTTGTATTTAATTTCGTTATGGGCGACCAGCACGGTTGAGTCAATGCCTTGATTAAGGTCGGCCTCACGCATGCCGGTGTCATCTTCATGCGCAAAATACTTGAGCGCCCCGACTATGGTTCGGATACGGCCAACGCCTTCTTCCGACTCATTGATAAGGTCTTCAATGTCCTTGCGGATGTAATCATATTCCAGCGTGCGCTTCAGGCCGCGCAACTCGTCAAGCGAACCGACGTGTTCTACGGCATCAATAATGCGAAGCATGTCATGAACGTAAGCCTCAAGCGTCTTGAGATTCGAAAACACATAGCCGGTCGGGTTGTTGATTTCATGTGCAACACCGGCAGCGAGCTCGCCAATGCCCGCCATTTTTGCATTGCGCATCAGCTGCTGCCGGGTGTGCTCTAGTTGCTCGAGCAGCCGGGTGTGATGTTCCAGCTGGATTTTTTGCACATGCCGAATCGCCTGGCTGAACTGCTGATGGCAGGCCAAACTGTCGCGCGGGCTGTAAAACAGCAAGGCATAATCAGTCGTGCCATCTGGCATTTCAGCGGGCAAGCATAGCAACGCCTCAAGTACGCCTTCCTGACAGGCAAGCTGCAAGCGGAACGTATCGGACACCGCAAACGAACCGGGGTCGCAAGCACCTGCAGACAATGCCCAATTCAACCAGGGTTGCGAGTCAACCTCTGGAAACACGTATGAAAAGGTTTTACCCTTGACGTCGGGACTGGCCAGCCCGGTCCAACGGGTCATCCAGTGGTTGATCTCTTTGATGACCCCCCGACCATCAATAATGACGATAGCCAGCGGCGCATCAGGAGAAATTGCATTGATCAGATCGTGCATTCAGGGTCGGCGTCGTTGCGCTGTGCCCGCTTTACCCGGTACAACCCTTCGTCGGCCTGTTGCAACAAGGTTGGCATATCAAGCCCGTCTTGCGGGTAATGAGCGATGCCGATACTGGCCCCGATACCGACCTCATGGTCCTCGATAAGAAACGGTTCAGAAAGCGCGCGGTGAATTTTCTCGGCAACAACCGTCGCGCCATTGTCTTCAGTCACTTCTGGCAGCAGCACAATGAACTCGTCACCGCCCAGTCGCGCAACCGTGTCAGAGGCGCGCACGCAGATGCACAGACGTTCGGCAACCTGGCGCAGCAACTCGTCGCCTGCGGCATGCCCATAGGTGTCGTTGACGGCCTTGAAGCGGTCAAGGTCGACAAACAGCAGCGCCACCACGGTGTCGTGACGTTCGGCCTGCAGCAAGGCACGGTTGCCGCGTTCAATGAGCAACGAGCGGTTGGCAACACCGGTAAGGTCGTCGTACCACGCCATTTGCTGCAGCCGGGCCTCGTATTCTTTTTGTTTTGAAATATCGGAAAATACGCCGACGTAATGCGTGACGTCGTTACTGACCGGGTTACGAATGGCGCTCAGGGTCAGGAAGGTGGGAATAACAACACCGTCGGCACGCCGACCCCAGGCCTCGCCCTTCCAGGTCCCTTCATTTTCAACGGCATTGACGGCCTGGCGGAAAAAACTTTTGTCATGACGGCCACTGGCCTTGTGTACCAAACCAAAAAACCATTCGCCCACGGCCTGCTCTTCGGTGTAGCCGGTAACCTGGGTGAAGGCCGGGTTGATTGAAATGATGTTGCCCCGCTGGTTCATCAGTACCAGTGCATCACCGGCGTATTCGAGGGCCGCCGCGGCGAGTCGCAGGCGCTCTTCGAGCTGCTTTTGCCGCGTGACATTGATCCATTGCCCAAGCAGGCAGACGCGATCGGAAAAGTCAATAATTTCAAGGTTGATCAGCAGATGCGCTTCTTTGCCGGCCAGGTGGGTGGTTAATTCGAAATCGCGTACACGACCGTATTCCTTGACCGCATCGATAAGACTTTGACGTGAGCGTCCGGGCGGCCAGAGCTGCAATTCGGTTGTGGTTTTGCCAATGATGTCCTCGGCAGGCTTGTTCAGGCAGCGCAGCATTTCATCATTGGCATCAAGACACAACCCGCTTTCAAGTTCGGTAATCAGGCTGGCCACAGGGCTGTTGCGAAAGGCGATTTCCCAGCGGTGTTCCGACTGCAAGGCGCGTACGGCCACGCGTTTCTGTTCAGTGATGTCTTGAATGGTGCCGGTAATGCGGACAGGTTTGCCGTTGATGTCGAACCGCCCTTGCGCCTGCACCAGAATGTAACGGTCAGTCCCATCGGGATTACGGACCCGGTGCTCAATGTTGACGATGGGGTGTTCAAGCTGCTGTGCCCCGGCAATCATGGCCTGCAACTGCGGGTGGTCTTCGGGGGGTACCAGCGCATACAGATCGTGCAGATCGTTAAGCTGGCGATCGGGCGTCAGGCCAAGCACCATGGCGGTATCTTCGTTTCCATGCAGCTTGAGCGTTTGCAGGTTCATTTCCCAGTACGCCATGCGCGCGATGCGGTGGGCCTCGGAGAGCTTGGCATTGTTATCGTGCAACTGTTGCTCGAGTTGACGAGCCTCGATGAAACCGGCTATGTCGGCGCTAAGGGCACGGAACAAACCCAGGGTGTCGGGGATACCTTTGCGCGGTGTGCTGCTGAACAGTTCAATGACGCCATACAGGGTATTACCTACCATCAGGGGCAGGCCCAGTGCCGAGACCAGACCGATGTTTAACGCCTGGATATTGCATTCGTGGTTTTCGTCAGCATCGATGGTACTGATAAACACCAGAGCACGCTGGCGGGCGGCCTGCAACGACAAACACTGCGACTGCTGCCTTTGCTGGGCGCGACGCATGGTATCAAGGAAAGTATCGGCATTTAGCCGGGGGATATTCCAGGCGTCCTGGAACTTGAGGCCCGAAGTGGTATTTAACCATGCGATGCCAAGTTCCCAGCCATCGGCCCGCGCAATACGTTCGATGGTACTGCGCAAGCCTTCGCGCAAGCTGCGTGCACCCGCCAGGGTTTGCACGACATCGTAGAGCAATTGCAACCCCTGCGCCGAAGGGGGCTTTGTAACCTGCGCCGCACTCAGACTAAGCGGATAGGATTCAAGTTGATCTGGCCGGGCGTTAACCATTCGAAATTCCAGTGATGCACTTGCGGATGCCGGCTAAGGCCTGCCGCTAAAAATCAACGTATTTACAGGGGCTGACAAGGTCAAACCACTGCCGAAGCATCAGGCTTTTGATGCGAATGCTGTAGCAAAGGCAGAGGTTTTACCATACCCATACTTTGAACGCGTTACCTGCAAGCGCGGTATTCGGGAAAACCATGATCAGCCAGTCATCTTACCGCGTGTGGCAAATACCACACTGATATTTTGCGGATGCGCAGTAGATGTCGTCATTTTTGCCCGCCGGGATTCTCGGTCTTGACCACTGCAGCCTTACACCGTAGAGTCACAATTCCTAACACAAGACCAATATCCGTAAAACGGAGCATCCTTCAGGAGACAGCATGAAGTTATCCAGGCAATTTGCCACCTTTGCCCTTGCCGGTGCCGCCATATCTTTCGGCACTGCAGCCACTGCCGAAATCAAGGTGGGGGTTTCGTTATCCAGTACCGGCCCTGCCGCCGCCCTGGGCGTTCCCGAGCGCAACACCATACCGCTTTTGCCTACCGAAATTGCCGGGCACAAAGTCACGTACATTGTGCTTGATGACGGTACCGATGCCTCGCAAGCAGGGAAAAACGCCCGCAAACTCGTTACTGAAGACAATGTAGACATTCTGTTCGGGTCGTCGGCGACACCACCCAGCCTGGCCATGGCCGAGGTCGCCGATGAGTTCAAGGTGCCGCAAATTGCTGCCGCACCGGTCGATCTGCCTGCCGACAAAGAAAAATGGGTGTTTCGTGCACCGCAACACGTCCGCCAGATGGCCGGCGCCCTGGTTGACCACATGAAAGCCAACGGCGTGAAGCGTTTGGGGTTCATCGGCTATGCCGATGCCTACGGCGAGACCTGGCTGAAAGAAACAAAAGCCCTGGCCGAAGCGGCAGGTATTGCCCTTGACGACGTTGAACGTTTTGCCCGCAATGACACCAGTGTTACCGGGCAGGCCGTCAAGCTGGTCGCGGCCAAGCCCGATGCCATTCTGATTGCGGCATCAGGCACACCGTCAGTCTTGCCGCAAGACACCTTGGTCAACCGCGGTTTCAAGGGTCAAATCTACCAGACTCATGGCACAGCAACCAAAGAGTACATTCGTGTGGGTGGAAAACTGGTAGAAGGCACCATTTTG
>JBAYOZ010000151.1:0-4809 GCA_041677965.1 Pusillimonas sp. | reverse complement strand
GCCCCGCTGATTGTCGAGGCCGACACACCGATTGAAACACTCGCTGCCCGCGCCGTCGCGTCCGGTGACAAGACACTGATAGACGGGTTTCTGATTGTCAAAGACGGCACATTTGCCGGTGTCGGTGCCGGACTTAACCTGATGCAGGTTCTGGTCGATCTGCAGACCGAAAAAAACCGCCAGGTTATGCAAAGCATTGACTACGCCAGCACGATTCAGCGCGCGATGCTGGGTGAATCACTGGCCGCCATGAAAAACACTTTGCCCGATGTCGATATTGTGTGGGAACCCCGCGATGTCGTTGGGGGTGACTTTTACCACTTTCAACCGTTTGAAGGCGGATGGTTTGCGGCCATCGCCGACTGCACCGGACATGGTGTCCCCGGCGCCTTTCTGACACTGATTGCGTCTTCTTCGCTGCGCCATGCGCTTGACCAGCAAGGCCCACGCGACCCCGCCCTGCTTATGGCGCAAGTCAGCCAAGGTATCAAACAGGCACTTGGCCAGCACGAAGCAGGCAACGACACCGGCGCATCCAACGACGGCATGGACGCTGTTTTTTTCTGGTTCGATACGGTCTCACGTACGCTGACCAGCGCCCACGCAAAAATGCCGCTGTTCTTTCTGGCCCCCGGCCAGGACAGCGTGCACACGCTGGATGGCGAGCGTACCGGGCTGGGCTATATAGACACACCGGCCACCATGACCTGGAAAAACCATGTCACCGTGCTTGATCCGCAAACCCTGGTGTGCTGCACCACCGACGGCCTGATCGACCAGATCGGTGGCCCTAAAAACATTGCCTTTGGCAAACGCCGCCTGCGTCAGGCCATCCTGGGCTATCACCCTTTGCCGGCTGCCGAAATCACACGCCTGCTAATGCTTGAACTGCGCACCTGGCAAGGCCTGCACTCACGCCGCGACGATGTCGCCTTGCTGGCGTTTCGCGTCGACTGACACAGCCCCCTCTGAACCTGAGCTTTTGCTGACATGACCACGAACGTATTGATCAACCCGAAAAACCGCAGCCTGCACTGGCGCATTCTGTGTGACTGCGTCGGTGACCGCGACGTCATTTTTTACTATGAAGGCTATTTTTCACAGGCAATTATTGCGGCTGTAGCCGACGCGGTAAAACTGCGCACAGAGTATGTCGGCGCTACCAACAGCACCCGCCGCAAACTGTTCTCGTCATTTATTGAAATGACCCAGAACATCATCCACTATTCTGTCGATGCTTACGCCCAGCAAGATGCCGCCGATTTTGACCACGAAATCCGCCATGGCTCAATTTGCATTTCAACTGAAGCCGACCATTTTTACCTGCACTGCGCCAACCCTGTGCATAACGACGTTGCACGTCAACTGCGCCAGAAACTGGATCACCTTCGCACCCTGACGATTGATGAAATCAAGCGTGAATACAAGGAAATGCTGCGCGCCGACACGGCGCAGGAAAGCAAAGGTGCAGGCCTGGGCCTGCTAACGGTGGCGCGCGATGCCAGTGCCCCGCTTGAGTTTGAGTTTCTACCCATCGCCGACAGCGACAACGTCCTTTTTTACCTTAAGGCTACCATCTGAGTGCCAGGCCACCCTGCCGGCCCAGCGCACCCTTGAGACTGTGGAATCATGACCGAACTTTATATTGCCGCCACCGCCAGCTCACCAGAAATCGACTTCCGTTTCAGCGAACGCCATCTGTCGATCAAAGGCGAGGCCTACCCTGAAAATGCAGCGCTGTTCTGGGGCGAAATCATCACTGCCGTGCGCGACTTCCTGACCTCGGACAACAGCGAAAGCAGCATCACGGTCGATGTCTCGCTGGCCTATTTCAACAGCTCAAGCACAAAAATGCTGTTCTCGCTGTTCGACGCCCTGAATGAAAAGGCGGCCGCTGGTACCCCCGTTGTGCTGAACTGGTTCCACGACGAAGACGACGACACCATCTACGAGTTTGGCCAGGAACTGTGCGAGGACTTCACCGACCTGAGCTTTCACGACCATGCGCTGCAAGGCTGACCGTGGACAAAGACCTGTTTGAACTGGAAATGGCCGCGCTGGCCAACGCCCAGGCTGTTGCTGCAAACCCCGCGCTTGATGCACAAGACTACCGCCAGGCCCTGCATGAGCTCACGCAGGACTACCGGCGCCTGATGCGCGAAACGCATCGACTGATCCGCCATGGCGACCGCACCGAAGCTGAACTGAATTCCGTCAACCTGAAACTTCAGCAGCTCGGTTCCGAGCTTGATTACAAGGCACGGCATGACACCTTGACCGGTACCCTGAACCGGGGGGCCGTATTTGAGGAAGCACACCGTTTTCTTCAAACCCGACACCTGTCGCTGGTCATGCTGGACATTGATTTCTTCAAGCGCATCAATGACAGCTTCGGCCATCCGGCCGGTGACGCTGTCATCAGGGAACTGGTTGAACGGCTGTCAGAGGTCTTGCAAGACCAGGGGACAGTGGGGCGGGTGGGTGGCGAAGAATTCACAATACTGTTACCCGATACCTCGCTGCAAGATTCGGCGGCCATTGCCGAAGCCATCCGGCACAATGTCGCGAGCAGGCCCTTTGACTGCCTGCCCGCACACCCGGTAACCGCCAGCTTCGGTATCAGCTGGAGCGCGCCCGGAACCGCTTTCGAACTCGCCTATTCAGCCGCCGACGCCGCGCTGTATGACGCCAAGAAACAGGGGCGCAACCGGGTGGTTTACTGAACAGCGCCTGCAGCAACCCCAAACAAAAACCATTTTGCCCGCATTGTGCGGGCTTTTTTTCGCCTGCACAAAACGCAATACCACCAATGTAACTGCATTGTGGATGGCACGCACCAAACCCTATGGGTGATTTCCCTCATCCATAAAAAAACGTTTTCATGTTAATTTGCATACTAGATTGCTAGTCAATATATGCATAACAAACATTTAGGCTAACTTGTTAATTTAGGCAATATTGAATACTATTGTGCTAGGGCATATGACCCGGCTCGTTTTTCATGCGCAAGCAATCACAAAACCGAGTGACCTATAAAAATCCTGGAGACAAAAATGAAAGCAGCTTTCGGCTTGCGGCGCCTTATCGGTGCCATTCTCGGCACAGCCCTTATTGGCACAGCGACTGCCGTTGCGGCAGCGGCCACTGAACCGCTTAACCCACCCGTCAAGATTCGCATCAATTCACCCGGACTGGCCGGCCTGGGTGGCATGTATCTGGCCAACGACAAAGGCTATTTCAAAGAGCAGGGGCTGGACGTCTTCCTGGATGCCGCCGCAGGTGCGAACACCAGCGCAGACACGGTGACACAACTGGCCACAGGCCAGCTTGAAGTCGGCCTGCTTTCAGTCAGCGCCGCCCTGTTCAATGCCATCAGTCGCGATATCGGTCTTGTTGGCCTGATGCCCCTGAACACACTTGACAAAGACAACCGCGCCACCGGCACCCTGGTACGCCAGGACCTGATCGATTCGGGAGCCTACAAAACCCCGGCCGACCTTAAAGGCAAAAAAATTGCCATCCTGACGGTGGGTGCCAATGGCCATTGCAACGTCAACCAGGCCCTGAAATCTGCAGGGCTGACCGATAACGATGTAAATCTGGTCACCATGTCGTTCCCTGATGCACTGGCCGCGCTGGGTAACAAGGCCGTCGATGCCGCCTTCCAGGTCGAGCCTTTCATCAGTGCCGCAGCCGCACAAAAAATTGGCAGCCTGGCTTTCACCGAGGGCGATTTTGCACACGGTGGCCCCGCCTTCGTGCTTTATTCCTCAGAAGCCTTTGCAGAAAAAAACAACGAAGCGCTCAAGCGTCTGACCGTGGCGATGCTCAAAGGCCAGCGTGACTATATCGCTGCCGTAAAGGCAGGAAGCGGCCCAGGTTACGAAGAGCTGCTGCAGACGTTGTCAAAGCACAGCATGATCAAGGACGTTGAGCGCTTGCGCAAAATGGCCCTGCCAGCTGCCGACCCCAACGGCGACTTCGACCCGGCTGTCGTTGCGTCGATGCAGGACTTCTTGCTTGAGCAAAAAGTCCAGGCCAAGCCGATTGACACCAGCAAGATCTTTGACCCGTCTTATCTGGAATACGCCGTAGACGTATTGGGCCGCCAATAACCTGGCCCGGCAAGGCATCAACGCCGCACCCTGGCGCCCGCCTTGCCTTCTGACACCATCCGGATTACCAAAACATACGCAAGACCGGCACCCGTGCCGGTCTTGCAGGCCGGAGGCGCGCGCTGTTGCTTGACCAGCGACAGCAACCGCACTGAAGCAGTGACAGCTGTGGCCGCACCCCTTCAAACCCAAGGCAAAACGCCACCACAGATGAACCCTTTGGATTACCACCCATGATGCAACAAAGAGCTCAAGTATACGAAATGAAGCGACCCGCTCACGAAGCGAAAATCCGTCTGAAAAACGTTCGCAAAGTCTTCAAACTCGAAGAAAAAGAGATCGAGGTGTTATCACCGATCAACTTCGAAATCCGTCGCGGCGAGTTCCTCTGCGTCGTCGGCCCATCGGGGTGCGGCAAAACAACCTTGCTGCGCATTCTGGCAGGACTGGAAGAAGAGTCTTCCGGCGACATCGAGTTTGTACGCGAAGCCACTCAACCCGGCAAAAAAGAGCGACGCATCAACTCAATGGTTTTTCAGGAACACGGCGTGTTTCCCTGGATGACAGTGCGCGACAACGTCGCCTTCGGCCTGAAAGCCCAGGGCATGGGACGCAAGGAACGCTACGAAATCGCTGACGAATACATTGAAAAAGTTGGCCTGAAAGCATTCAAGAACGCATACCCGCACCAGCT
>JBAYOZ010000150.1:0-4815 GCA_041677965.1 Pusillimonas sp. | reverse complement strand
TAGGTCTGCGCCAGGTCACGCACGATAGCCAGCCCAAGGCCAGAGCCCGGCTTACGCTCGTCCAGGCGTACACCACGTCCAAAAACAGACTGGTGCTGGTCGGCGGGCAAACCGGGGCCGTCGTCTTCGATGACAACCTGCAAGACACGGGTGCGTTTTCGACTCTCGGCAACGTCATTGGCCGGAAGCCCGGCGGTGATGCTCAGCCAGACATGCCGGTCTGCCCATTTGCAGGCGTTATCCAGCACATTCCCCAACATTTCCTGCAAATCCTGGGCCTCCCCGTTGAACACCAGGTTTTCTGGCGTCAAGGAAACATCAATCTGGATATTTTTTTCGGCATACACCTTGGTCAGCACCCGGGCCAGCCCCTGGGCCACCCCATGCACGGGCGTCATGACACCCGGCGTTTGTACCGCCGCAGCGGCCCGCGCCCGGGCCAGATGATGATCGACATGCCGCTGCGCGGACTCGACCTGTTCGGCAACCAACTGACCGAATACGCCAGGCTCGTTGCGGGCCGCATTGGCCAATACAGATAACGGCGTTTTCAACGCATGCGCCAGATTGCCGGCATGGGTACGGGCACGCTGAACGATCTGGTGATTATTCTGCAGAACCTGATTGAAGTCATCGACCAAGGGCTGAACCTCAAGGGGGAAACGCCCTTCGATACGGGTTTGACGACCTTCACGCACCTGCAGCAATGCGGTCCGCAAGGTAGCCAGAGGCCGCAGGCCAACCACAACCTGCATGACCGCCGCCAGTATCATGCCCACCGCCAGAACACCCAACGATACCGCCAGCATCAGACGAAACTGTGTCAGGGGCTGGTCCAGCAACGCTTGATCGGCCGCCACAACCAGCCGGTAAGCCGCCGCGCCCTCTGGTGGCGTGACCTGACGCACCAGCGCCAGCAGCGGTATGCCGGATGGCCCGGTCAGCCGGTCCAGGCCGTCATAGGCGCTGGGCGACAACACGGACGGAACCCGCAACACTTCGTCCCATAACGAACGGGAATGAAAGACGGCCTCGCGCGGTGCCTGCCCAGGTTCACGCTGGTCAACCTGCCAGTAAAAACCTGAAAAAGGCCGCTGAAAACGTGGGTCAGTGGGTTCAAACTGCAACGTGGGTTGACCCTGGGCATTGACCGACAAAGCCGCCACCAGCTGGTTCATATGAACCGCCAGTTCTGATGCCATTTGCCGCGTCGCATGCTGGCGAAACAAATCGGCCAGCACCCAGCCGGCCACCAGCACCGACACCAGCACCCAGGCCAGGGTACCCAGCAACAAACGGCCACGCAACGAATGCGGCAGTGTCGAAAACAATCGCAACATGGAATATCACTATGACGGGCGAAACGTCAAGAATACGCCAGAAACGGCTTATAACACGTTGATAACCCATCAAAACCCGACACGTTTACCCAACGACCGACCGGATCATGCCTGCGGCAACGGTACTTTTGGTGGCGTCGTCGATCAGGACAAACGCCCCTGTTGCTTGCAGGTCTTCGTAGCGATCGGCCGCAATCGGGCTTTGCAACACCAGGTCGACCCGACCGATGTCGTTGATGGCCAGGGTTGCGGTATCGACACTGGCATCCAGGGTGTGAATGTCCAGCACATGGTCAATGGCGGCAACCCTGGCAAACACTTCGCGAGTCGTGTGTTGAAGACTGTACTTGCGGCTGATATTCAAAGGCTCTTTATCCAGCCAGCAGATATCGGCACTGATCTTGCGCGCCAGTTGGGGCTGCCGGCCCAATGTTGCATCTGCGGCCACGATCAGGTCACCCCGCGAGACGTCAATATCGTCTTTCAGCTCTACCACGACCGCCTGGCCCGCGACCGCCAGGGTTGCACTGGTGTCATCGGTGCCTGCCGCTCTGGCATTGGAAGCCGCCTCGCGGCCATTGGAAAGGTAGATGCCCGCCACAATGGTCTCGGCCCCGCCGGGCAATACCCTGACACGCTGCCCCTTGAACAGGGTACCCGCTTCCACCTGCCCCAGATAACCCCGAAAATCATCGGCAGACTGACCATCTTGACGGGCCACGTACTGAACCGGCAAACGCAGGCCCGGATCGGTATCGGACGCGCGAACATCATCCCGCTGTTCAAGCCACTCCAGCAAGGTCGGGCCGTCATACCAGGGCATACTCAACGACCGATGCACCACATTGTCTCCGGACAATGCCGAAACCGGGATCACATCAAAAGAGCGCAAACCGACCTTGGCGGCCAGCATTGAAATGGCACCGCGAATCCGTTGAAATGCCCCCTGTTCATACCCGATCAGGTCCATTTTGTTGACGGCAAACACCACATGGCGCAAACCAAGCAAGCGAACAATCGCCGTATGACGCTTTGTCTGGGCCAATAACTCAAGCGACGCCGCATCGGCATCCACCCCCAGGCGTGTCGGATCCACCAGAATCACGGCCGCGTCCGACTGCGACGCACCCGTCACCAGATTGCGGGTGTACTGCTCGTGCCCGGGAGCATCGGCCACAATGAACTTGCGCCGGGCCGTTGCGAAGTAGCGATAGGCCACGTCAATCGTGATGCCCTGTTCGCGCTCGGCTTCCAGTCCATCGGTCAGCAACGCAAGGTCAAAATCGGCATCATTGGCACGCACACGGGTATGCCGGGCCGACGACAACGATTGCACCTGATCGGCCAGAACAGCCTTGGTATCAAACAACAAGCGACCGATCAGCGTGCTTTTACCGTCATCAACGCTGCCTGCCGTAATGAAACGAACCAATCCGGATGTCATCAGAAATACCCCTCTTTTTTACGTTTTTCCATGGAGGCCTCGCTGGTTTGATCGTCCATGCGGGTCGCGCCACGCTCGGTGACGGTCGCCACGGCCGTTTCCTCGACAATGTCCCAGGCGGTAACAGCCTGGCTTTCAACCGGGCAGGTACAACTGATATCGCCCACCGTACGGAAACGGACACGACGCACCTGCGACACCTCATCGGCAGCCTTGGGGGTCACCGGCGTTACCGGCACCAGCAAATCACCTTTCTGAACGACCTCACGGTCGTGGGCGTAATAAATGGAAGGCAATTCGATGTTTTCGCGGGCAATGTATTGCCAGACATCAAGCTCGGTCCAGTTGGAAATGGGAAAAACGCGCATGCTCTCGCCGGGGAAAATCCGGGCGTTGTACAAGCGCCAAAGCTCGGGGCGTTGCGCTTTGGGGTCCCACTGGCCGAATTCGTCTCGAAACGAAAAAATACGTTCTTTGGCGCGGGCCTTTTCTTCATCGCGGCGTGCTCCACCCATCAGGGCGTCAAAGCCATGCTCTGCAATGGTCTCCAGCAACGTTACCGCCTGGGCCGCGTTGCGTGAATCGGTGGGTCGCCGTAATTTCACGGTGCCGCGTGCCAGCGAGTCTTCAACATGCCCGACCACCAGACGCTCGTTGTCCCGCGCCACGATGCTATCCCGGAACGCAATCACCTCGGGATAATTATGGCCCGTGTCGATGTGTACCAGCGGAAACGGCAGGTGCACAGGCCGGGGCCCAAACGCAAACGCCTTGCGCGCCAGATGGCGCATCACGATGGAGTCCTTGCCACCGGAAAACAACATGGCCGGGTTTTTGCTTTGCGCGACAACCTCGCGGATGATGTAGATGGACTCGCTTTCCAGCCGGTCCAGGTAATCGTTATTCAAATGCATTGTTTTCATTTCCTGGTGTAAGGATTCTCATTTCTGAACGTGCAAGCCGCATTCTTTGCTGTCTTCCTGCAACCACCACCACCGCCCCGCACGCAGGTTTTCACCCGCCTTGACCGGGCGGGTACACGGGTCGCAACCAATGCTCGCGTAACCCTCGCGATACAGGGGGTTGAATGGCACATGCCGGAAGTGGATATACGCCCACACATCGTCCTCGGACCAGTCGTGAATGGGGTTGAACTTGTCAATCCCGCGCGGCGCATCAAACTCGCGCAGCGCTAACGCAGAACGGGTCACCCCCTGCTCCCGGCGCTGGCCCGTCACCCAGGCTGAGGCTCCCTGCAGGGCCCGGGCCAGCGGCAGCACCTTCCTGACATGGCAACAGGCCTCTTTGGCCTCGACACTTTCATAAAAGCCATTCACACCAAAATGCCGTACGTAGTCATCAACCCGTGCGGCATCGGGCAGCACACGCTCGATTGCAAGCCCGTAATGGCGACTGACCTCATCGATCAGCGCAACAGACTGCGGATGCAGGCGCAAGGTATCCAGCGTGAAAACCGAGATGGGTACACCGGTTCGGGCGATGGCATCAATAACGACCATGTCTTCGGCCGCCATGCTGCTGGCAAAGCGAACGTTCGGGTGCTGCAAGACGATATCGCGCAGACGTTCAGACAGCACCTGGGCGCGACTGACTATTTCGGTTGCATCACGCTCAGGCACAGGAATTGTCCAGAGAGAAGGGGAAAGGCTCATGAAAAATATCGCTCAAGAAAAGTTCCAAACGGCCATCCTAAGCAACTTCAGACCCGCCCCAAAGAACATTTTTTTCATGTCCTTATGCGTAAAACGGCAGACAACCGGGCCGCGCCCTGCCGGCGGCCCTTCCACACCCTGTCTTATACGATGCCACCCAATGAACCATGAATATCAGTAATTAACACATTGTCTTTTAGTCGTTTCGATTCCAGCAGAACACAGACAGAATGGACGCATGTCAACACCGTTTGGAAAGTGAATTTATGAAAGCCCTGCTGAAAACCGTACTCGCGGCATCCGCCCTGATGATCGCCACACCCGGCATCACTGCCGAGCCGACCCTGCTGAACGCTTC
>JBAYOZ010000149.1:0-4830 GCA_041677965.1 Pusillimonas sp. | reverse complement strand
TTGGCAACCCAATCGCGCAGCTGCTTGGCCACCTGAACGGCCTGGTCGCCTTCCGGAACACTGCCTTTAAGCACCACAAAGGCCACAATAGCCTCTCCGCTGGTATCGTCAGGCCGACCCACCACAGCCGCTTCGGCCACCAGCGGATGCGCCACCAAGGCCGACTCAATTTCCATGGTACCCAGGCGGTGCCCTGATACGTTCAGCACATCGTCAACACGGCCCATGATCCAGAAGTAGCCGTCAGTGTCGCGCTGGGCACCATCACCGGCCAGGTAATAGCCTTTGAGCTCTTCGGGGAAATAACTTTTCTTGAAGCGTTCTGGGTCACCCCAGATGTTGCGGATCATGGCAGGCCATGGCCGCTTGATCACCAGAAAACCACCCATACCGTTTTCTACATCACCACCGGCTTCATCAACAATAGCCGCAGCAATACCCGGCAAAGGCAAAGTGCATGACCCGGGTTTAAGGGCTGTAACACCTGGCAACGGTGTAATCATGTGGCCACCGGTTTCAGTTTGCCACCAGGTATCCAGCACCGGACAACGCTCGCCGCCCACTTCCTTGTAGTACCACATCCAGGCTTCAGGGTTGATCGGTTCGCCAACTGAACCGATCAGGCGCAACGACGACAAGTCGTAGTTGCGCGGATGACATTCGGGCTGAAGCTCGGAGGCCTTGATCAGTGAACGAATTGCCGTGGGGGCCGTATAGAACACACTGACCTTGTGGCGCTGGATCATTTCCCAGAAACGGCCTGCGTTCGGGTAGGTAGGCACGCCTTCAAACATGACCTGGGTAATGCCTGCCGCCAGCGGACCATAGGCAATATAGGTGTGCCCGGTGATCCAGCCCACATCGGCGGTACACCAGTACACGTCGGATGGCCTGGCATCGAACGACCACCTGACCGTGAGCAAGGCCCACAGCAGGTAACCCGCTGTAGCGTGCTGGACACCCTTGGGCTTGCCGGTAGAGCCTGAGGTATACAGAATGAACAGCGGATGTTCGGCATTGACCTGCACCGGCGCACATTCGTTGGCCTGCCCCGCCACCACATCGTGCATCCAGAGATCACGCCCTTCTGTCCAGGCTGTTGCCCCCCCCGTGCGGCGGTACACCACCACATGGCGCACGGCCTCGCAGCCGCCCATGGTCAGTGCCTCGTCAACCGCCGGCTTCAGACCAATGGCTTTGCCACCGCGCATTTGTTCGTCGGCCGTAATAACCAGCGACGCGCCAACGTCGACCAGACGTTCGTGAATGCTTTTTGACGAGAACCCCCCGAACACCACCGAATGCGTAATACCCAGCCGTACGCAGGCCTGCATGGCCACGACTGCCTCGATGGACATGGGCAAATAAATAATGGCGCGATCACCCTTCTGGTAGCCCAGCGACGTCAGGCCATTGGCAAACGCACACACCCGTTCGTACAGTTCGCGATAGGTAACCTGGGTAACCTCGCCACCGTCAGCTTCAAAAACAATGGCAGTTTTGTGCTCGGTTTCGGTGCCCAGATGGCGGTCAAGGCAGTTTTCGGAAACATTCAGTTCGCCATCGGCAAACCATTTGTAGAATGGCGGGTTGGACTGGTCAAGCACCTGTGTAAACGGTTTGGACCATTTCAGGTTTTCTTTGGCCAGACGGGCCCAAAAATCTTCGTGCGATGCCTCGGCTTCGGCGACCAGCGCCTGGTAAGCCTCGGTACCTGGAATATTTGCCGTACGCACCAGTTCAGGGAACGCGGGAAAGACCCGGTTCTCTACCAATACCGACTTGATTTGTGTGGACACCATTCATAGCTCCCGAGAGTTCTTGGAATTATTAACAACCTGATTAGTATCGCTCACCTGAACGCCACGCGCAAAATCAATCTTGAGCAGCACCAGCAAACCCACTACAAAAAACAGCCCGGTAAACAGCAAGGCCTGCCTGTGATTGCCGTCGGTAAACCAGGTGACCAGGCCGTAGCTGAACGGCCCCACCACGGCCGCCAGCTGAATGGCGAAGGTCCAGAGTGAATAAAACTCGGCCAGACGACCTGCGGGGGCCAATGCGCCCACCATGGCCCGCCCCGCGCTTTGGCTGGTACCCATGCACAACCCGGCCAGCACGGCAGACACCCAGAAAACCCGCACATCGGTAGCCTGCCAGGCCAGCACAACCATGGTCATCCAGACCACCAGCGTGACGCCCAACGCCTTTTTATGGCCGATACGATCTTGCACATGACCAAACGCCAGCGCCCCGGCCGCCGCCGCAATATTGACCACAAACACCAGCAGCATGGTCTGTGGCATGGTGAAGCCCATGGCCTCGGTGGCATAAACCGCCGCTAGCGTAATGACCACGGCGATGCCCGCCTGGTAAAACGCCCCGCACACCAGCAACCAGCGAAAATCGGTGAAATTACGATTGATGTCTTGCCAGGCCACGAACAACTGACGCAACGGCGAATGGCGAAGCCGATGCGAGGCCGGTGAGCGCTCACGCAAGAACAGAAATGACGGGATGGCCGCCAGCGCAAACACCACCGCCGTCAGCACCATGACGTAGGGCACATAGCCCGGCGCCTCAATACCCTGGGCAGAAAACACCGACACCACACCCAACGACAGGCCCAGCGCCAGCATGCCGCCAAAATAACCAAAGCCCCAGCCCCAACCCGAAACGCGACCCAGGCTTTCGGGGCGAGCCAGTTCTGGCAAAAACGCGGCAATGGCCGACTCGCCCACGCAATAACAATAATTGGAAACGGCCAGCGCCACCAGCCCGGCCATTACCATGCCGGGGCCAATGCCCGCCAATGCTGCCGTGCCCGCCACGCACCCGGCTGTGCTGATGAAAAGCACACGACGCTTGCGCTGGTTGGCATCGGCATACGCCCCCAACCATGGCATGGTCAGCATTACCAGCAGGTACGACAGCGACAGCGCCGAAGTCAGTGCCAGCGTCGCCCAGGACTGCCCGGCAGCCACCACACTGACAAAATAGGTGTTGAACACCGTGGTAAGCACCACAGTGGTGTAGCCGGAATTGGCAAAATCGTAAAAAGCCCAGCCCCAGAACTCGCGCTTTTGCACACCCGGGGCAAGCGCGCGTGAAAAGCCCCCTGAAACATCAGGGGGCCGGGGCTGACCAGAAGGCGGCACTCTAGACATGATTACCGCGCATTACCGCAGGGAACTCAGGCAATGGCCGCAATACCGGCGCGTGCGATTGCCGCATCATCGCTGGACTTGACGCCGCCGGCGGCCACCGCCCCCACGACATGGCCATCAACAACAATCGGCACACCGCCTTCGAGCAGGCCCGACAAACCCGGTGCCGACAGGAACGAAAAACGGCCTTCATTGATCAGGTCGTCGTACACCTTCGATTCACGGCGACCCAGCGCAGCGGCCGCCGCTTTGGCAGGCGTGATTTGCGCAGTAATCGGGGCGGCACCATCAAGACGCAGCATGCCCAGCAAATGCCCGCCGTCATCAACCACAGCAATGGTGACGGCCCATTGATTTTCCAGGGCATGCCGTTCAGCAGCGGCCAGAATGGCCTTGACGTCATCTGCTGTTAAAAAGGGTTTTGTTTTCATGATGTGGTGCTCAAGTTGCATTAACAAGGATAAACCATGACTTTACCTGAACGTCTTGATTAGTTAAACTCGGACACGCGAAAAATTGCCGGCCCGGAAATGGGCCAACCAGGACCTATGCCGCCAATATCGATCACACCATTCTTTCTCAATACCCTTTCATCCCTGGCATCGCGCCGCCTTGCGGCGTTCACTGCCCTTGCCGTCAGCGCCCTGCTTGCCGGCTGTGCCACCACAGACCAGGCAAGCTCCGGAACATCGCTGCGCAGCACCTACCAGGCGCAAGCCACTGCCGACCCGTTAGGCGCTTACCTGGCCATGAACGAGTTTGGTTCAAGTTATTCAACATCGCGCGGCTACGACAAACCTGCAGCAAGCCCCCGCGCCATGGCCTCGACCGCCCTGCAGCACCTGGGTGTCAAATACAAATTTGGCGGCGACGAGCCCAATACCGGCTTTGACTGCAGCGGCCTGGTTATTTACGCCGCTGAAAAATCCCTGGGCCTGAAGCTGCCCCGCCGCTCTGCCGAAATCGCCCAGCAAGGCACCCCCATCGACAAATCCGAACTGAAAAAAGGCGACCTGGTCTTTTTCAATACCCTGGGCCACCGGTTTTCACATGTCGGTATTTACCTGGGCAACAACCAGTTTGTTCACGCCCCCCGGGCAGGGTCAGTGGTACGGGTCGAAGACATGACCATTGCCTACTGGCAAAAACGCTACAACGGCGCGCGTCGCCTGAACAACGACGGCATCGGGCTTGATGCCTCGTCGGTACTGACGATGAACAAATAAAACGCTGCGTCAAGCCGAACTTAATCGGTCGCACGACTGGCGGCAACCACGACGTGATCCGGCCCAAGGCCGGCACGGAACCGTTCAACAATTTTCACAAACGCCGATTCCAGATGCCTGACATAGCGTGGGGTATCAAACAGCCGAAAATCACGTCTATTTTCGGTTAAATAGTTTTTAATTTGCGCCAAGTGCTTGGGCTGCTTAGCCAGCGTAACGGCAAGGGCTTCGTAATTGGCCTGCGTCGTCACAACCAGCTGCGCCAGACCCACCGCCCGTAACACGCTGGCCGCCACACGCGCTGCAAACGAGCGCCCCGCACAAGTCAGTACCGGCACACCCGCCCACAGCGCATCGCTGGCTGTGGTGTGCGCATTGCAAGGCAGCGTATCCAGAAACAGGTCGGCCAACGACAACCGTGCCAGGTGATCGGGCAG
>JBAYOZ010000148.1:0-4864 GCA_041677965.1 Pusillimonas sp. | reverse complement strand
GCGCGTTTTACGATAACGAGCTTGAAGGCCTGCTGGATCGCTACTCCGGCAGCATCAACGACTTGCTCGAATTCCAGAAAAACCTGATCAACACCAAAGCCGATACCCTGCATGATGACAACATCCTGGGTCTGAACATTCTTGTGGGTGTCGCGGTCGTGGCGCTGGCGCTGGGCCTGCTGCTGGCCTGGCTGATCACCCGCTCCATTACGTCGCCTCTTGGCGCTGCCGTGTCCTTCGCCGAAAAGGTATCGCAACGCGACCTGACCTCCCATCTCAAGGTCACCGGCAAAGACGAAATCGCCACACTCATGGGGTCACTGCAGCGCATGAACGCCAACCTGCTGGGCGTCATCCGCGAAGTCAAGCAAGGGGCTGACTCTATCGCCACCGCTTCGGCACAGATCGCCGCTGGCAACCTTGACCTGTCATCCCGCACCGAAGAGCAAGCCAGTTCCCTGGCAGAAACGGCCGCCACCATGGAAGAGCTCACTACCACGGTAAAACAGAACGCCGACAACGCACGCCAGGCCAATGGCCTGGCTGAATCGGCCGCGTCAGTTGCAACGCGCAGCGGCGAGGTCGTCGGCAAGGTCGTGGAAACCATGGGGGCAATCAACAGCTCATCAAAACAGGTCGTTGACATCATCAGCGTGATCGACAGCATTGCCTTCCAGACCAATATCCTTGCTTTGAACGCCGCCGTTGAAGCCGCTCGTGCTGGCGAACAAGGCAAAGGCTTTGCGGTTGTAGCGTCAGAAGTACGTACACTGGCCCAGCGCAGCGCCCAGGCCGCCAAAGAAATCAAGAGCCTGATCGACAAATCGGTGTCCATCACTGAAGAAGGCAACCGGCTGGTTTCCGAAGCGGGCAAAACCATGGAAGAAACCGTCACCAGCATTCGCCATGTAACAGACATCATGGGCGAAATCACCGCTGCCAGCCAGGAACAAAGCATTGGCATCGACCAGATCAATCAGGCCGTTTCGCAAATGGATCAGGTCACCCAGCAAAACGCCGCGCTGGTTCAAGAGGCCTCGGCGGCCTCTGACAGCATGCAAGATCAGGCCCGCACTATGGCCGAGCTGGTCTCCACCTTCCATATCAGCGACAACGTGCGCGAAATCGACATCACGCCGCGCACGCCGAAAGCCGCCAGCCCGGACGCGCCGTCAATCGAAACCAACCGGCATCTGTTGTCATAATTACCGCCAGGCAGGGTCTGAACTGCCTGGGGTATGCCCATGCCAACACCCCAAAACGACGGGCCGACACAACAGTGCCGGCCCGTTTTCATTCAACACTAGACAAAGCCAAAAAATACAATTACATTGCCCGTAGAGATTTTTCAAGTTCGTTGTATTTAAGTTTAAACAGCCCGTCTTTTTGCTCGAGTCGCCGTTCCTTGAATAAGTCTTGCCCCAGGGCGAATTGCCCTACGTTATTTTTAAGGAATCCTGCTCATGACTATGCAGACCGGTATTGTTAAATGGTTCAACAACGAAAAAGGCTTCGGCTTCATCACTCCCGATGCTGGCGGTAAAGACCTGTTCGCACACCACACCGACATCGTCGGCACTGGCTACAAATCCCTGAACGAAAACCAGCGCGTTTCTTTCGAAACCGCTGACAGCCCCAAAGGCCCTCAGGCCAAGAACATTCAGGCTGCCTGATTGTTCACTGCCAGTAACCTGCCCGACAGCAGGTTGTAAAAAAACCCCGGCTTGCCGGGGTTTTTTATTGGGCGTCAGGCGCTGTGCCTTATGACGGTACAGGCGTCGCCATACGCCGCTTCAAGATCCGCATCAGCCCGCCAAGCACAGGGATTTTTTCATAAAGCTCTTCGGCCACATCCCAGTAATCACGGTGCACGGCAACACGCCCGCCTGCGTCCCACTGAACATGGGTCGCCCCATGAATTTCCCAGCCCCGAACCTGCTTGCCACTGCGGGTATGAAAATACAGCGTCCAGGTCAGGAAGCTTTGAGCCGCATCGCCGGTAAAACCGTGCACAACAAACCGGGGGTTCTCAAGCGTGTCGAACATATGCTGAAAAATCGCCCGAATGGCGATCACGCCGGTCACGTCGTTGAACGGGTCTTTGAAGCGCGCGTCAGCGGCGTAATACTGTGAAATCTGGTCAAGCGTTGCGGGCGTCAGGCCTTCGTAGAAGGCCGCAAGACGCGCTGCCGGCGCCAACGCCGGTGAAGTGGGTGCAACAGTCATAACCCGGTTCCTTTATGCACAAGCGCAAAATACCAGCGATAAGGCAACAGGCGCAGCGTTTTGAGCAACAGGCTGAAACGGCGAGGAAAGTGGATATCGAACTGGCCACGACGCCACCCCCGTTCAATCGCTTCAGCCGCCTGCACAGGCGTTTGCAAAAACGGCATGGGAAACTCATTTTGCCGGGTAAGGGGCGTTTCTACAAACCCCGGATGAATGACTGAAACGCCAATCCCTTTGGGCCGCAGATCAAGGAACAACGTTTCAGCCAGATGGGTCAGCGCTGCCTTGGTCGGGCCATACGCCAGGCCCTGCGGCAAGCCGCTGAAGCCTGCCACACTGGACACCAGGCTGATATGGCCCTGCCCTTGTGACAGGAACAGGGGGATGACCGGTGCCAGCAGGTTCAGTGCCCCCACATAATTGACCTGTTGATGCTGCAGCATTTGTGCCAGGTTGTAGTCGGTTGCCCGCAAGGCCCGGTACACCCCGGCACAGAACAGCACCCGGTCAAGACGGCCATAACGCGCCATAATGGCCTGACAGGCGGCCCGGACCGCGCCAGCGTCGGTGACATCAAGCGGCAAGGCCATTGCGGCCGGGTACGTTGCCTGAAATGCCTCCAGGGCATTGGCATTGCGCGCCGACACCACCACACTGGCCCCTTGCCCGGCCAGCCGTTCGGCCAGGGCATGACCAATACCGCTTGAGGCACCGACAACCCAGATGACTTCACGGTCGGCACGGGTAAGGCGCGGGTTCAGGGCCATAAGTGCTCCGGATCAGCGTTTGTGAAACGACAGGGTTACTTCACCCAGGCGAATGCCGAACTTGCTCATGGTGGCCTTGTTCAGCATGACCTTGTCACTCATCAGGTACATCCAGTCATTGAATGACACATCGTATGTACGGTCTCCTACGGGCAAACGCAATACATAATTCCACTGGAACGCATTGCCGGCCACCTGGCCACTGGCCTCTCCGACCACGTCATCGGCAGTGCCGATGTACTTGCCATCACCCTGATGGACCAGGGTCCAGACACGACGTTGTTTTTCACCATCGCTGTAGACAAAGTCTTCTTCCAGCACACCCTTTTCGCCTTCCCAACGGGCCTTGATGGTTACAACGAAACGACGCACGACGTGCCCGCCGCGATCAGTAAAAATGCCATAGGCATCGATGTCACCATCAAAATACTCACGCAGGTCGAGCACGGGCGTTTCAGCCGCGTAATCGGCAGGTTTTGGCGATGCACAGGCGATCAGACCCATACAGGCCACCGACAGTGTCGCCCAGCGCATGCCGCGCTTCCAGGCAGTAAATACGGGCATTTCATTGCTCCTTGTCCCATTGCCGACGCCAGCGCCACAAGGCGCCCCAGGCCAGCAGTTTCAAAATACAGGGCACCACGGCATAGGCCAGGCTCAGGGCCATCAGGCCCTGGGCACTGGGCTGCCCCGGTGAATATCCCAACCCTTGCAACAGTGGCAAGACCAGACCGGCGGCCAGCGCCAGATTCAGCTTTGATGCACTGTTCCACCACCCGAAATAAGCCCCCTCAAGGCCGGCTGACGCGCCGTCAAGGCGAATGACCCGGGCCAGCAAGGGCGCAGGGAACGCCAGATCGGCCCCCAGGGCCAGCCCGCTGGCCGCACAGATCAGCAAAAAGGGCCACACATCGCCGGCACCCAACACGGCCGCACCGGCAAAACTGGCCACAGAAAGCAACATGCCCGACATCCAGCCCGCACCCAACCCGATACGGGCAACCACCTTGAGCCACAGCGGCAGCGAAGCCGCGGCGCAAACAAAATATGCCGCCAGAAACATCCCTTCCAGACCTGGCGCCTGCAGACGGTCATTCACAAAAAACAACAGCAGCGTAGCGGGAATGGCACTGGCAATACCGTTCAGCAAGAACACACCAAGCAAGCCACGAAACGCCGCACCTCGCCAGGGCTGGGCCAGGCGATGCCAGGTCAGGCCCACCGACCCCATGATCAACGGCTGGGGTGCTCCGCGCAACGCCAGCCAGGCCAGGGCCAGGGCAAGACCAAGCACCGTTGTGGTGACAGACATGCCCGCCACCGACGGTAAAACACTGGCCAGCACGACACCGGCAAGGGTGGCCGCCTCACGCCATGACACCCAGCGACTTTGCGAAAGATCGCCCCCCTGCAGGCGAGCGGCCCAGGCCTGATGCGTAATACTCAAGGCACTGTAGGCCAGGTAAGTCACGATAAGCATTGCGAAGCACCAGGCCAGCAAGGCAACGCCCTGGCGCATGGACGGTGGCGGAAAAAACAAGCCCAGGAACCCAAGCAGCAAGACGCCGCAGCCTACCCCCATGAGCAGCATCCGGCGCGGCCCGGACATGGACAGCAGGTGGTCGGCGGCATACCCCATCAGCGGGTCGGTAACAGCGTCAAAAATGCGTACCAGCAACAACACAATACCCAGGGCAGCCAGCGAAGCGCCAAACTGTTCGGCGTAGTAAGCCGGCATGTACACGTACAGCGGCAAGGCAACAAATGCCAGCGGCAAACCCAGGGCCCCGTAGCGAAAACCCGCCAGATGTGCGACCCCGGCAGCCGATGTCATTGATTCAACCCCAGCAGGGCCGAGCGCATGGAGG
>JBAYOZ010000147.1:0-4913 GCA_041677965.1 Pusillimonas sp. | reverse complement strand
TAGGTGCTGCTGATGTCAACAGTAGTCAAGCCGGTAATGGTTACCGCTGAAGCCGCTGAAAAAAATGCGGTTAGCGGGCTGATGCCGTGCTGATTTGAAAAGGGTAGCCACAGCAGCAGCGCACCAATCAGTATCAGTGCAATAAAGCCTGCTGCCAGCACGGTTGGCGGCGAGGCATTGAAGCGCCCGGTGCGCTTGACGTGGTGGTAATGGCGCAAGCTTTGGCGCGGGTCCCAGTTGCGCATGGTTACGACAGCATGGGGGCAATGGTTTTCAGGGCATCAAGCTGGCCGGCCAGAACCAGTATGTCTTTGGCGTGCATCTCGAAGGCATCGGCCGGATGAAAATACATTTCGGCCTTGCGCTTGACAACAAGAATATGGATGTCTTCCTGGCTTTCAACCAGAAACTGTTGAATCGTCGTGCCTTCCAGCCGCTCGCCCACATCGATTTCCACGACAAACTGGCCGTTGCCCAGCGAGATGTAGTCATTCACCATGGGGTAGCTCAGGGCCTGCGCTACCCGGATGCCCATTTCTTCTTCGGGGTGAATAATGCGGTCAACCCCCAGCTTGCTCAAAATGGTGTGGTGTGCGCGTGAGGTGGCTTTTACCCAGATTTTTTTGACCCCGGCACTTTTCAGATGCACGACGCACAGCAAACTGGCTTCCAGGTCTGCGCCAATGCCCACCAGCACGACGTCGTGGTTATCCAGACCCAGCTCTTCGATGGCGCGCCGGTCGGTGACATCGGCAATAACCGCCTGCGTGAGCTGGTCGGCGTATTTGTTGACAAGTTTTTCGTTGGTATCGACGCCAAGCACGGAATGCCCCAGCTTGACGAGTTCCAGCGAGGCGGCCGAGCCAAAACGGCCCAGACCAATGACTGCAAATTGCGCCATGTTGCGCTCCTGTTGAATCAGGCTGCCATTTTAGGCGGTTCGCAGAAGGTTCTTCAATTGCACAGCATTCAAACAGGGTAATGGCTGTGCGTTATGCCTGCTGATGGCAGGTTCAGAGCCATTGAAGACGGATTCAGGCGTCAGGCCCTGCAGGTAAAGCCGTGAATGTGTTATTTTTAAGAAGTTAGGGTTAACCTGTATAAAGGTCTATTTCATGGTCAATTTGTTCGAGCCGGTTCAGTTCGGCAGCATTTCGTTACGCAATCGCATCATCATGTCGCCACTGACGCGCACACGGGCTGGTGAAAACCGTACCCCCAATGACCTGGTACGTTTGTATTATTGCCAGCGTGCCGATGCCGGCCTGATCATTACCGAGGCCACATCCATTACCGCGCAGGGTGTAGGCTACCCGCACACCGCCGGTATCTGGTCCAAAGAGCACATCGATGGCTGGAAGCGGGTTACCGAGGCCGTGCACAAGCGTGGCGGAAAAATTGTCTTGCAGTTGTGGCATGTCGGGCGCATTTCTGACCCTGAATTGTTGAATGGCGAAATTCCGGTGGCCCCCAGCGCCATTGCAGCGCAAGGGCAGGTGGCCTTGTTGCGCCCCAAACGTGATTACGTGGTTCCGCGGGCGCTTCAAACCCGCGAAGTTTCCGATATTGTCCAGGACTTTGCACAGGCTGCCCGCAATGCCAAAGAGGCCGGTTTTGATGGTGTCGAGGTTCATGCGGCCAACGGCTTCCTTATCGATCAGTTCCTGCACGATGGCTCGAACCAGCGTACCGACCAGTACGGCGGTTCGATAGAAAACCGTGCCCGCTTTTTGCTGGAAGTGGTTGATGCCTGTTGCGCAATCTGGTCCTCGGGCCGCGTGGGTGTTCACCTGTCGCCGCGTGTTGGCATCCATTCAATGCACGACAGCGACCCGGCGGCATTGTTTTCTTATGTGGCTCAAGAGCTTGGCAAACGCAACCTGGCGTTCATGTTTGTGCGCGAACCCCAGGGCCCCGAGGCGCTGGCACCCAAAATGAAACAATTATTTGGTGGCCCGGTCATTATCAATGGGGACTACACCCTTGAAACCGCCCAGAACGTTATTGACCGCGGCGATGGCGATGCAGTGGCCTTCGGTCGTTTGTTCATTGCAAACCCCGATCTGGTGGCCCGCCTGCAAGGCGGGCATGGCTTTAACGAGCCTGACCCCGGTACCTTTTACGGGCACGGTGCACAAGGCTATACCGACTACCCCGCGCTGGCACCAGCCGACTGCGAGCCCGCCGAGGGCTGAAAAAACCAAGGGGCAACGCTGTGGCTGTAACCACACGTTGCCCCTTTGTGCACACGGGCCCGCCCTGAAAGGCGGGTTTTTACTGTGCCTTACTTCATGTACGCGCCAATGGTGGCGGCCAGCTTGACCGGGTTGAATTTGTCAATGTAGCCGTCGGCACCGACCTTTCTGCCCAGCTCACGGTTCGAGTCACCCGACAGCGAGCTTTGGATGAACACCGGAATGCCATCAAAACGACGGTCTTCTTTAATTAGCTTGACCAGTGTGAAGCCGTCCATTTCGGGCATTTCCAGGTCGGTCAGGATCACGGTCAGGTGATCTTTCAGGTTTTTGCCGTGCTCGTCGGCCATGGCAATAAGTGCGTTGTAGGCATCGCGGCCGTTTTCGGCAGATCGGTACGCAACCCCCATTTTCTCGAGGGTGGACATGATCAGCCCCTGGGCTGTTTTTGAATCTTCGGCAAAATAAACCAGGTGTGACTTTTCGGTGTCGAGTTTGTTGACTTCGTTCAGTTCAGAGTCGTGTTCGGTGGGGTTGATGCGCGACAGAATGGCTTCGACGTCAACAATCATGACCAGCCGTTCGCCCACTTCGGCCACTGCCGTCACCAGTTTTCCGCCCATGGCGGCCGGTGCCGGTTTGACCAGGTCCCAGTCTAGACGCACGATGTCGTCGATGCGGTCGACCAGAAAGCCCTGGATATGGTTGTTGTACTCGGTAATGATCAGGCAGTCGCGGCGGTCTTTTTGAGGCATGCCCATGAAAAACGGCAGGTCAATCATGGGGATGATGCTGCCGCGAAGGCGAAGCATGCCAACCATGCCGGTTCCACCGGTATTTGGCAATTGTGTCAGGGCCGGGGTTTCCATGACCTCGCGCACTTTGAACACATTGATACCGTAGGCACTGTAGGTTTTGGTGTCGTCGTCGAACAGTTCGAAAATGAGCAGCTCAAGCTTGTTTGAGCCAGCCAGATTGGTGGTCTCGTTAACCCGGTCAAAATAATCGGAATGGCTCATTGTGCATGGACTCGTAAAATTAAATTGGAATAGTGTTTTAACACTTTGTAAGCGTCATCAGGCTGTTTTGGGCCGGATAACCTTGAATGTTGCGGTGGCCTTGACCAGTAACTCGCCATCTTCACCCAGTGCGCGGCCTTCGCAAAATGCAATTGACTTACCCATGCGCAGACAGGTGGCCTCGAAGATGACGGTGCCACGGGCTGGTGCCAGAAAGTGCGATGTCATGTCGATGGTGGCCATCGTGGTAGAGGTATCGTTGGCGCGGGCTGCAGCGCTAAGTGTCAGGTCAAGTGCGCTCATGAGCGTACCGCCGTGCACATCGCCCCGGCTGTTGGTCAGGTCGGCCCGCCAGGGCAGGCGGGTGCGTGTCAGTTGCGGTGCGAAATCAAGGGGTTCCAGGCCGATGAACTGCATGAACGGAATGTTCAGGCCGAAGTAGTCGGCACTTTCTTTGGACATGTGCGTCATGGTGTCAGGGCATGAGGCGTTGCTTGACCTGTGCCGATACCGCTGACATGTCGGCACGACCGGCCAGTTCGGCCTTAAGAATGGCCATCACCTTGCCCATGGCCGGGGCACCACTGATGCCTTGGGCGGCGACTTCGGCCAGGGCGTTACTGATGGCGGCATCAAGTTCTTCGACCGATGCTTGCCGGGGCAGGAATTCTTGCAGGACGTCAAGTTCAGCCTGTTCCTGGGCGGCGGTTTCGGTGCGGCCGGCATTTTCGAAGGCGGCGATAGATTCGCGGCGCTGCTTGACCTGCTTTTCGATGATGGCGGTAACGTCGGCGTCGGTCAGTTCACGGCGCTCGTCGACTTCTTTTTGCTTGATTGCTGCTTGCAAAAAGCGCAGCGTACCCAGGCGTGCAGTATCTTTGGCGCGCATGGCCGTCTTGACGGCGTCGGCTAGGTGTTGTGAGAGCATTTGGCTCATGGTGTTTCCTGTGTTTTATTGATTTGTATAAAAACGGTATCGGGTCGGTTGCCGGGAATGGCCGGGCCTGTGCGGGTGCAGCAAGATTATGGCTGCACATTACAACAATACATTGCTTATTTTAGAGCATGAACCGAAGGTGTTGCCCGTATTCCGGTTCGGGTGACCCTGTCACTTCGTTTATTATGTCAGCCTGCATTTCAGGTTGTTTTTATGTCGAATTCCTCTTTGCCCATTCCCGACCCTGTCGTACTTGTACCCGCCAACCAGCGTGCACAGGTCTTGTTTGTATTGCTGCACGATAATGCTGCCGGCCCCGATCAGCTGGAAACCCTGAAAAAGGCCTTGCTGCAGGCCTTTCCGCAGGCCGCGCTGGCGTTGTTGTACGGCCCGCTGGCCTCGGCGGTAAATTGTTACCACTGGTATGAACAAGAAGGCCTGAACGAATACAACTATGTGAAGCGTGTCGAAAGTGCCATACCGCGCCTGGTGGCACATATCCAGTGGGTACAGAAACAGCTTGCCCTTGATGCCGACGCTACGGCGCTGTGTGGCTTTGGTCAAGGGGCAACCCTGGCGCTTGAAGCGGCGTTGGCACATTCAGACCTGGCCGGTCGTGTCCTGGCATTTTCGGGTTGTCACGCGCGTTTGCCCGGTGTCGCACCGCAGCAGACCACACTGCATTTATTGCACGGTGCCAATGACCGGGTTGTGCCCCAGGACGCCATGAAAACAGTGCACGCGCACCTGGCTGACCTGGGT
>JBAYOZ010000146.1:0-4919 GCA_041677965.1 Pusillimonas sp. | reverse complement strand
CAGGCGCTGAAACAGGCCATGAACAGCGGCCCGTTGCCACTGGCAGCCACTCCCGGACAATCTTCATCATGGAACCCCATCGACGACTACATCAAGACCATTACATCCGATATCAAACTGTCCCGGCCCATGAAGGTCGCGATTGATTGCGGCAATGGCGTTGGCGGTGCCGTCGCTCCCGCCTTGTTTCGCGCGCTGGGGTGCGAGGTCACTGAACTGTTCTGCGACGTCGATGGCAGCTTCCCGAACCATCACCCTGACCCGGCAGACCCGCACAATTTGCAAGACCTGATCAAGGTGCTGCGCGACACCGACTGCGAATTGGGCCTGGCCTTTGACGGCGATGCAGACCGTCTGGGCGTCGTTACGAAGTCGGGGCAAATCATCTGGCCCGATCGCCAACTGATTCTTTATGCACAAGACGTTCTGGAACGCGTGCCCGGTTCCACGATCATTTTCGACGTGAAATGCAGCCGTTATGTCGCCCAGGCCATCCGTGAGGCCGGCGGCGAACCCCTGATGTGGCAAACCGGGCACTCGATGATCAAGGCCAAGCTGGCCGAAACCGGTGCTCCGCTGGCAGGCGAAATGAGCGGACACACGTTCTTCAAAGAACGCTGGTTTGGTTTTGACGACGGCCTGTACACCGGCGCACGTCTGTTGGAAATCGTTTCACGCGAGGCCGATGCCTCGGCCATTCTTGAGGCCTTGCCGCAAGGGGTTTCCACGCCGGAACTGAAAATCGAAATGCAGGAAGGTGAACCTCATGCGCTGATCGCCCGACTGCAGTCGGAAGGCAAATTCGCGTCAGCGACCGCCATCAATACCATTGACGGCGTCAGAGCCGAATACGCCGACGGCTTCGGCCTGGCGCGGGCGTCCAATACAACGCCGGTGGTGGTTCTGCGTTTTGAAGGTGACAACGAAGCCGCACTGGTTCGCATCCAGAACGAATTCCGGCAGGCCCTGACTGCACTGGCACCTAACGCCCGCTTACCGTTCTGACAACTCGTCGTACAGGCGGACATGCGCCTGCTGAATCAGCCGGATATCAAACGCCTGCTCAGCCAACCGGCGACCGGCCTGCCCCATCTGTTGGCGCAGGCCAGCATCTTCAGCCAGCTGCACCACCGCCTGCGCCAGAGCCACCGCGTCTTTGGCCGGCACCAGCACTCCGGTTACGCCCGGCTCGATCGCATCACGGCAGCCTGGCACATCGGTTGTCACCACGGCCCGACCGCACGCCGCAGCTTCAACCAGCGATTTGGGCAAACCTTCACGATACGACGGCAACACGGCAATGTGTGACTGCTGGTACAGCTGTGAAATATCGGTGCGCTCACCCAGGCATTCGACCAGCCCTTCGCGTTTCCATGACTCGAACGTTTCGGCCGAGACACTGGCCGGGTTGCCCGGATCGGGGCTGCCCGCCAGAACCCAGCGCAAACCGGACGGGTGTCCATGTGTCAGTCGCGCGGCTTCGACGAATTCATTCACGCCCTTGTCGTTCAGCACCCGCGATACCATCAGGGCAACCGGCGCACCGTCCGGTTCAGGCACCGCCATGAACTCGTTCAGATCGACACCCGAACCGCGAATCATGACAACCTGACCCGGCCGCACAGCCCCGGCACGCTGCAACGTGTCGCGATCGCCGTCATTCTGGAAAATCACACGACTGCGCGGATGCCCCAGCGCCAGGCGATACAGCTGTGTCGCAGCCCAACGAACCAGATTATGAGCGACGTTGCCGCTTGTAAAAACAAACCCCAACCCGGAAACGGCTCCAATAAGCGCGGGCACACGCGCAAGACGGGCGGCAATGCCGCCATACAACAGAGGCTTGATCGTCACGGCATGCACAATGGAAGGACGCAAATCGAGAAACAGCCGGCGAAACGCCAGCAGCATACGAAGCTCGCGGACCGGATTACGACCACTGCGCGACATCGGAATGACATGATGCTGAAAGCCCAGCGACACAATTTGCGGCACTGAAGGGCCATCCATCGTGGCCACATGCACGTCGTAACCGGCATCGCGCGCGGCCAGCGCCAACGGCAAACGATGCGACAGAAAAAATGCCGGATTATTGATGGCATAGAGCAGCCGTTTTCGGCCGGCCATGTGTTGCCAATGATCGTGATAAGCGGCCACCATGGCCGACAGGCTGAACAACCGTTCAACACGTTCACGACCTTTTTGCAGCCGGATTGCCATGGCGGCAGTACCGAGCTCGCCCAGGGCCTGGTTCAGCGCCACTGACAACGCAGCGCTGTCTTGCGGCGGTGCAACCCAGCCATGATCACCGACGATGCGAGCCGCATCACCGACATCAGTAACAACATTGGCCACTCCCACTGCCATCGCCTCGGCAACCACATTGGGAAAACCTTCCGCACAGCTGGACAGCACATGAATATCAAGACCATTCATCAGATCAGGCACATCGTCACGACGACCCAGCAAAAGCACGTGATGCTGCAAGCCATGACGATGGATCAAGGTCATCAGCGATTCGTTTTCGGCCGTCATCCCCTGCCCGATCAACACCAGTCTGAGGCGCGGACAGTGTGCCCGGGCAAGTGCCACCGCTGCCAGCAAATTGGCGTGATCTTTCAGAGGATTCCAGCGTGCCACACACCCGACCACAGGCGTATCGAGCCCGACACCCCAGTCTGACCGCATGCGCAGCCTGACTTCAGCCGACGGCATCCAGCGCGAAAGATCGTAACCGTTGGGAATGACGCGCAAGCGATCGGCGCGATAACCCCAGGCCGTGTGACGCTGGGCGGCATTGTCGGCACACGCGACAATGGCGGCAGGAACCACACCCGAAACACGGGCGCACAACCAGGCTATCGCCCGGGTAACCCGACTGGATTTTCCAAGATTGGCCCCTGAATTCCGAATACCCCATGACACCTGCCGCACGCCCGCCAGACGGGCGATCAGCCCACCCACCAGATCGGCATGATACATCCAGGTTTGAACAACATCGGGCCGCAGTTGCCTGAATTCACGGAACATCTGCAGCAGCCCGGACCCGCTCAGACGGCCTGCCGGCATATTCAAGGTGAGGACGGTAATGCCTGCATCACGCAGGCGTGATCCGAAAACGCCATCGTCGGTCATGGAAATAACCGTGTGGTGATCCGTCTGCCCCGGGGCTGTGAGCAGGCGAAACAGCACCGTTTCAGCCCCCCCGTGCCCAAGGCCGGAAATGACGTGAACAATATGCAACGGGACCGTATTACCCATGGTGTTTGGTGATTCGGGAAAAGACAGCTTGCCAGTGGGCAAGCACGACGGGAAGTCCATAGCTGGCGCGCATGGCATGAGCCGCCTTTTGACCCAGTTCCATCCGTTGCCCTGGGTCGGACATCAGCACACGCAATGCCGCCACAAATGCGTCCTCGTCGTCTAAAGGAACCAGCATGGCATGACGGCCCCCTTCAGTCATTTCATTCGGGCCACTGGGACAGTCGTACACCACGGCAGGCAAACCCAGAGCCATTGACTCGAGCAGGGCATTGGGGAAGCCTTCAACACTGGACGTCATGGCAAACAACGCGCCCTTTTGCAACGCATTCCAGGCCAGGGGCGTGCGACCCGGCAACTGCACACGACCCGCCAGACCTTGGTCTCGAACCTGCGCTTCAAGATCGGCACGCAACGGCCCTTCACCGTAAATGAAAAGGTCCCAGTCAGGGAAATCGGCATGCACCCTGGCAAACATGGCGATCAGACGATCAAACTGCTTGCTGGCCTGTAAACGCCCCATCGCCACCAACCGGAAACGCCCGTGATCATCGGGCTGCAAGGTGGCTGTTGGCATGGCGGCAAGATCGGGCGGCAACGGATTGGGCAAAACGTCCAGCGTATGCACATTCTTCAAGATCGGACCAAAATCGGCGGCCGTTGCGCGCGTCTGGACACTGACTGCGCTGGCCCGTGGATACAGCCAGCGGCGCATGACCGGCAACACCCGGCCGGCACTTTGGCTGTAGACCGGATTGGTACGTTCACACACCACGACAGGCAAATCCAGACCGTGTGTTGCCAGCAAGGTCATGACATTGACATTGGTCAGAAAAGAAACGACGACGTCAGGTTGCTCTTGTCGCAGAAAGCGACGCATTTCCAACAGCTTCCAGACCGGCCCAAGCTGCGACCGCGCACGCTTGCCCAGCAGGTCAGCCATCCAGACCAGGCGGACGGCCGGGTCAAGGGTGTAAAAGCTTTTTCCCCTGACGGGAAAGGTGGACACCAGGGTAACCTGATGCCCCTGCTCAACCCATGCGTTGGACAACGTTGCCGCAACCCGCTCGGCCCCGCCGGCATTCATTGAGCTGACCATAAAGACAATTTTCATGGCGTACCTGCATCAACCTGCCGGGCTTCCAGCCATGCCTGGGTCATCAGCACGCCCCACAAATGAGCGCTCGAATCATGCTTTCCGGCCAGGTGGGCCTGCCACCTGGCCTGTACCAGCGCAGTGTTGAACACACCATGACGGGACACGCTGGCCGGGTCAAGCAATGCGGATGCCCAATCTTTCAACGGCCCTCGCAACCACGCCCCCAACGGGACGCCAAACCCCTTCTTGGGCCGGTTAATCAAGGACTCTGGTACATGACGCTGCAGCAATTGACGCATCAACCACTTGCCTTGACCATCACGAATCTTGTATTGGGGCGCAAGACGCCGGGCGAAGGCATAGACACGGTGATCAAGCAGGGGAATACGCGTTTCCAGGCTGGCCGCCATTGCGGCACGATCGACCTTGACCATGATGTCGTCAGGTAGATAAGTCAGCGTATCGAGCAGCATCATGTGCTCGGCCATCGGCAATGTGCAAGGTTGATCAAAAACGGTTTCCGGCAAACGCCCGCCAATAACAAGGGCGGCCGGATCTT